>JAGAJF010000038.1 GCA_017829005.1 Oscillospiraceae bacterium
CACCTTCGGTAAGCTATAAGAACATTGAATTTACGGTTCTGCTCACCGAGGATATGAGAATTGTCAGAATAAAAGCTGTAATAAAGCCAAAAGAAGAAAAGGAGTTACCCGAAGATGAAGACAACAAACAGTAAAAGAATTTCCGCTGCCATTGCCTGCGTTCTTTCCCTTACGCTGATCGCATCGGGCTGTCAGAAAACTGCGGAGGACAGCAATTCTATCCCCGAGATAGAAACTACCGCTGCCCCCGAGACTGAAGCTGTTTCCGAGACCACCGTTCCCGAGACCACCACTGTACCCGAGACTACCACCGAGGAGACTACTACAGAAGAAACCTCTGAAACAGAAGAAACTACAGAAACTTCCGCAGCATCTGAGACCTCCGAGACCTCAGAGACCGCTCAGGAATGGTCCGAAACAGAAAAGTCAGGCACCATGTATGTTACCGAGAACTGCTATTCCAGAGAGAAGGCTATTATCGGCTCTACTCCCATTTCTCAGCATTACGTTGGCGACACCGTTGAGGTAACGGCTCTTACAGATACAGGCTACTACAAGCTTGCCGAGGGCGGCTTTATCCACTCGGATTACCTTTCCGACGAAAAGCCTGCCGAGACTACAGCGGCAACTACCACAGCGGCTCCCGAAACTACTGCAGCCATCGAGGAAACTACCAAGGCTCCCGAAAATGACAAGCCCGACTGGGGAGATACAGACAGCAATTCAGGCGGAAGCTCCGATAATTCCGGAAGCTTCGGCGACGCTATCGAGACCCCCGGCTACAACATCAAGTCCTCCTCCAGATACGCTTACAAGCAGCTTACTGCCGATGAGCAGACACTTTACAACAGATATGTAAACGCTGTCAAGACCCTTAACAGCGTTGTTGAGGTACCCTCGGGTCTTACTTCCGAGCAGGTGGTAAAGGTATACACCATCGTTTATGACTCCGAGCCTCAGCTCTTCTGGATGGGCAACACCATTTCTGCAGGCAGCTCCTTCGCTACACTCTCCTTCAAGACTACCGACAGAAACGAGATCAAGGCTATGCAGTCCGAGATCGATTCCGCCGCTTCTTCTATCCTTTCAAAGGCTAAGAATTACAGCGGTACTGTTTCAAAGCTCAAGGTTTTCTTTGACTCCATCGTTCTTCAGGGCGAATTCAGCAAGTCTGAGTCCGGCTACAACTGCTCCATTTACAATGGTCTTACCGCTAAGGGTCCCATTCAGTGTGCGGGCTATGCAAAAACTATGCAGTATCTCTGCGATCTGGCAGGCATCGAGTCCTGTGTTGTAAGAGGCTCCGACAAGGACGGCAACTCCCACGCTTGGAACGTTGTTTACTGCGAGAACGGCTACTATAATCTGGACGCTACATGGGGCGACCCCATAAACAGCTTCGGTTCAAGCTACATTCAGTACGAGTTCTTCCTCGTTCCCGACTCCTGGATACATAACATCACTCACTATAACGTAAGCACTCTCCTCAGAAGCAGCGGAGCTATCAAGCTTTACACTCCTCCTTCCTGCACTAAGGAAGCATGCAACTACTTTGCCGCTTACAACAAGCTCTATGACAGCAAGGCTGATGCTGAGGCTGCTATGTATGCCGCTATCGACGAGGCTATCGCAAACGGAAAGAATG
The DNA here is from genome assembly GCA_017829005.1 of Oscillospiraceae bacterium. Classification (GTDB taxonomy): domain Bacteria; phylum Bacillota; class Clostridia; order Oscillospirales; family Ruminococcaceae; genus Huintestinicola. The sequence goes on from JAGAJF010000038.1 coordinate 1,646, forward strand.
TTGCCGAAGTAAGAGTAAGCTCCAAGGACGTTTATGACACTCTTATGAGCGATGACTATTTCAGGACCTTCCAGAAGTATGCAAAGGGCAAGTCCTCCTCCGTTAAGCAGCTCCAGAGACAGCGCTCCTTTACAGGCGGCGTTCAGGTCGTTCACTACGATATCGTTTATAATTGATAAATAAAGCGGCACCAAATTATACGGCAAGCCGATATTAAAAGAAAGGAACATTACGAAAATGAAGAAAAGAATTTCTGCTGTTTGCGCGGCTCTCCTCCTTACTGCTTCTATGTTTTCAGGCTGCGGCAAGAAAACCGAGGACGCTACCCAGGAGGAAACTACCATTAAAATCATTCAGGACGGCACAGAGGCTCCTTCCGCTGAGGATAGCTCTGCAGGCGGCGTGACCTCCTTTGTGGATCCCGGTGCAAATATCGATCTTGGCGGTGATCAGACTGCTCCCGAAATCCCCGAGGTCGAGACAGAAACAGGTCTCCCCGAAAATCACGAGGAGATTGTAAGTATGATCGAGGGCGGCGTTGTTACCGAAAAGAAGCCCGTTATCACCGAGTATAATGTGGATTACAAGACCCGTTACGGCTACAACACCCTGAACGATCAGGAAAAGGCTCTTTACGCTGATATCCTTGAGGCTGTCAAGTCCGTAAAGACTAAGGTCAAGGTGGACGACAGCGTTACCGATGAGATGTGGATAAAGGTTTACGGCTGTCTTTATATGCAGGAGCCTCAGCTCTTCTGGCTCACCTCCAAGAAGGTCGTTAAGGGCAAGCTCTGGTACTGGGAGACAGACCCCGAGATAATCGATTCTATGCAGAAGGAGATCGACGCCAAGGTTTCCGAAGTCCTCGCTCAGGCTGAGGGCAAGGATACATACGGCAAGCTCAAGGTTTTCCACGATTACATTACCCTCAATAACAACTTCGTCAAGGAAGAGGGCTTCAATCAGACCATTTACGGCGGTTTTGTAAAGGGTACAGTTCAATGCGAAGGATATGCAAAGACTATGCAGTACCTTTGCGATATGTCGGGTATCGAATCTATGGTCATCGTCGGAAGCAACGAGGCTAACGATTCCCACGCATGGAACGTTGTCAAGGTTGACGGCGACTGGTACAACATCGACGCTACCTGGGACGACCCCATTCTTTCCGAGGTGGACGAGACTAATGTAAGATACAGATATTTCCTCGTTCCCGATGAGTGGATACACAATAAGTCACACTTTAACATTAACAAGAAGATATCGGGTACTCAGCTCACCTACTTCACTCCCCCTGCCTGCACCGCTACCAAGTTGAACTACTTCAATGTTACAAATCAGGTTTATTCCGACAAGGCTTCCGCTGACGCTGCTCTGAAGGAAAAACTCAAGTCTACCGCTGCAAGCAAGATGAGAGCTGCTGAGATACGTGTTTCCGACAAGAGCGTTTATGACGCTATTACCGCAGATCTCAAGGATTACGCTTCCTGGATCAAGAGCGAAAATTCCTCCGTTTCTTCTGTAGCCTCAAACTGTGACCCCAACACTCTCGTTATCGAGCTTGATCTTATTTACTGATACTTTTCCGAGCAATAATGAAAAGATCCGATTTTTTACAGGCGCTGCTCTGCGCAGCGCCTGCAATTGCAATAATGACGGCAGGCTGTTCAAAGGTCGAAGAGACCACCGAATATTCGGTGGTTCCCGAGCCTGCGGACAGCCTGTCCTCAAATACAGATGCTGACATTGACGACAGCAGGTATATTTACAGTCAGCTTTCCGATAAGGAAAAAAAATATTACGATATTATCAGAGATGCTGCTCTGAACTTTGAGGACAGGGCTGTTTTTCCCGAGGCTCTCGACCCCGAGCTTCTCCGAAAGCTGTATATTTCCGTTTATTATCAGGAAGAGGATATTTTCTGGCTGTCAAGTATGTTCTACCGCCCCGCTTCCGAGTCGGACAGTCTTATGCTGTCCTACCGCTTTTCAAAGGAGGAGAGCGGGAAGCTTCAGGCTGAAATTAACGCTAAAACGGCGGAGATTTTCAGCTCCTTTGATGATAACACCTCTGATTACCAAAAGCTCAAATGCTTTCACGATCAGCTTGTTTTAAACTGCACCTTTTCTATGGACACCGATTATGTAAACACTGTTTACGGCGCTCTTTGCGACGGGTATGCCCAATGCGAAGGCTATGCTTTCGCTTTTGACTATCTGTGCAAGGCTGCAGGTATAGACTGCTTTACCCTTTCGGGAACAAACTCCGAGGGCGCTCTTCACGCCTGGAATGTGGTGAAGCTTGACGGTATGTGGTACAATGTTGACTGCACCTGGGACGATCCCATTCTCTCTCCCGTTGATGAGGATTTTGTCAGATATTATTATTTTCTGGCGGCTGATTCCGATATTTCGGGAGTTACACATTTTCCCGACAACACGTATTACAGCTATCCCATCTGCTCCTCTGACGAAAACTATTACAAGCGTGAGGGGTATCTGGCTTCCTCTGCCGACGAGGGCATTTCGCTCCTTGCAAAGGCTATGTCCGATGCGTTAAGCTGCGGCAGAAAGGACGCTGCCGTGCGATTTTCCGATGAAAAAGCTTACAAAGATGCTGCAAGCAGGCTTTTTGACTTCGGCGAGATCAAACAGGCTTTTAAATTAGCAAACGACAGCTCAGATGTTAAGGTCACTGACAGGAAATATGTCCGCTATCTTAATGACGACGAGCTTATCATACACATTTCAATGCTCTACGAATAATTTTACGGAGAACAAGCAGAAAATGAAAAATTACAGATCATTTGCTTTCAGAGCCGCTGCTTTTGCGGCAGCTCTGCTTTATCTCACCGCCTGCGGCAATGAGGTGGAATATCCCGATGGGGCGGACACTCTGCCCACTTATTCCGCAACGGGCACTGTTTTGACTGTCTATGACACATCGGAGCATACCACTCCCGAAACAACTGTTACCACCTCTCAGACCACTGCTTCGGAGGTGACGACTGTTCCCGAGACGGAATCGGAAACTGAAACAGAGACTGAGACCGTTCCCTCCGAGAGCGAGACAACACAAAGCTCAGCTCAGTCTTTGTCATTGGAGGACGTTCCCGAGGTGGGAATTTCCGAGTATTATGAGAAAACTCAGACCACTCCTCCCCTGCCCACAACTACTGCCGCTCCCTCTCAGACTACTGCTTCGGTCTCCACTGTCGAGTCTGTTATTTCCTCCGTTTCCGAAAGCGCTTCTTCGGATAATACGTCAACTGCTCAGGTTTCGGAAGAAGGCGTTGTTACATCCTCTGCCGAGACTGTGGTATCATCGGCTGACGTTTCCTCGGGGCTTAATGAAAAGCTTACAGACGGGCGAAAAAGCAAATATTCGGGCAGGGAGATCATCTCTCACCCCTACAGCTACTACACCCTTGATGAAAAGCACAAAAAGCTTTATGACAAGCTTGTAAGCGCTATGCTTGACTGCGACACACAAATTCAGTTTACAAGCGATGAAAATATCAGCTTTGATGATCTTTTTGACACCTATCAGCTCATTTACAATGACGAGAACAGGCTGTTCTACATCTCCCCCACCATTGAATATGTTTCGGACAGAGCTACGGGCAATATCAGCAGTATGAAGGTGAATTACACCTTCTCCAAGGAAGAGATACGCTCTATGCAGGCTGAGATTGACGAGGAGACCGATAAGATACTCTCCATGATAACTCCCGATATGAACGATTATGACATCGTTAAGCTGTTCCACGACTATATTATCATAAACTGCACCTATGACACCGACGCTAAAAACCCTAACAGCATTTACGGCACTCTTGTGGAAAAGGACGCTCTTTGTCAGGGATATTCTCAGAGCTTTACATATCTCTGCTCCCTTGCGGGAATTGACTCGTTTATCGTTCTGGGCGTGGCGAACGAGCCCCATATGTGGAATGTGGTGAAAATGGACGGTGATTATTACCACGTTGACCTTACCTGGGACGACCCCGACCGTGCAAAGTCTCCCGATTCCGTAAGGTATGACTATTTCGGGCTTACAGACGAAAGGATACGTGAGCTGAGACAGTTTGACGACTACGATTACGAGATACCCGAGGCTAAGGGTACTAAGTATCAGTATTACTATTACAATAATCTGGTTGCGGGCAGCGTTTCCGAGGCGAAAGCCCTCATTGAGTCGGAGGTTCTGAAGGCAGCAAAAACAAAGGCTTCTACCATTCAGATACTTTGCGCCGATGATGAGGTCTTTAAAGAGGTCACTGACGTATTTTTCGGAAACAGCCGTGATAATGTTATCGGTATTTTGGGTAATATAAAGGACAAGGCGGAAAACCGCTTCAACACCGAGTCCATTTACCATAACAGCAACAGCAGCACAAGAACTGTTAAGATCTTTCTTGAATATCTTGACTGATACGGAAGGGTATGGTTGTAATTATGCTTTGCGGCAGAGGTAAAAACAGAATATTTTGCGCTGCTGCGGCATTTTGCTTTCTTGTCACCGCTCTTTCGGGCTGTGAACATGAGAACCAAATTACGGTCATTTCCGACGGCACCACTGTTGAGATCACCGAAAGTGATATTTCCGAGACAGAGCGCTACACCGAGTCGGGACTTTATATCCCCGAAAATATGGTCACAAAATATGCTTCCCTTGACTATGACGCTCGTATGCAGGACGCTTATGACAGCGTGGTGAGTACCATTATGAACTTTGAGCCTTCCGCTCATATGCCTCTCACCATTAGCGAGACCGATTATGTTAAGGTGCTTGAGACCGTCCGCTGCGAACAGCTTATGCTGTTTTATCTCAAGGACAGGACCTTAGGCGATTTTGATAATTTCACCCACTCCTACACCATTGATTTTACCTATAAATTTACGGTGGACGAAGTGAACGATATGCTTAAAGAGACTGAGCTGGCAGCACAGGATATCATTTCACAGCTTGACGATAATATGTCCGATTATGAAAAGCTGAAATTTTTACACGATTATCTCGTGCTTAATGTGGAAAGCTCTGTGGACGGCGAATACGTTGACTCCATATATGGCGCTTTGATAGAAAAAAAAGCCCTCTGCGAGGGTTATGCAAAGGCTTTTTCCTATCTGTGCAATTTATGCGGCATTGAAAATATGATCGTTACGGGCTATACGGGCGTTGACCATATGTGGAATATGGTGAAGCTGAACGGAAGCTGGTATCACATCGACATCGGCTGGGATCAGCCTTCGGAGGCTCTGAAGGCTCAGTATCCCGACCTGATACTTTACCAGTATTTCCTTGTGGACGATGCTGTTATTCAGAACAACCGAAGCATTAACAATTATTTATGCGCTCCCCCCGATGCTGAGGCTGAGACCATGAACTATTTCGTTTACGAGGGGAAGTATGCGTCGGATTACAAGGAGGCTCTGGAAATTATCGAGAACTCCTGCAGAAGCTGCATTGATACGGGCGAAAAGTATTTTATGCTGAAATTTGACTCCTCCAATCTTTGTCTGCAAACCATTTCCGACCTTATCAGACCCGACGGAAACGGCGTTTCCGACATTGACAGGATAGTGGAAAGGCTCAATTTCAAGGGTCAGATAAGCTACATTGATTATTACAGGCAGTACCGCATTCTTATTTTTGTGGTGGAATAAAAAAGCATAGTCTGAGATTTTTCCCTGACTATGCTTTTTCTATTTTCAGCCGATATCGACTGTATGGGATTTGAAATTTTCTATGAGCATTTTCTCAAATTCTGTCTTGCAGACGGGCTTTGAATAGTAATACCCCTGGAGATAATCGGCGCCCATGGTGCGGATTATATCGTCAACTGCCTTGGTCTCCACGCCCTCTACTACCACGCTGTTGTTTACCTTTTTGCAAAGATAAAGAAGGGATTCGATTATGGCAAAATCCACCTGATGGAAATCTCCGTTGGCAAGCTCTCTTACGAAGGTATGCTCTATCTTTATTTCGTCTGCGGGCAGCTTTTTAAGAAGCTCCATTGACGCATAGCCCGTTCCGAAATCGTCCAGGGCAATATGGAAGCCGTGGGAACGTATCTGCTCGAATATGAGGGCAAGGCTTTCGGGTGACTCCACATTGTTGCTCTCGGTAAGCTCCAGCACAAGATTATCGGGAGATACGCCGTATTCTTTGGTGGTACTTACAAGATCCTCCACGTAGCCCTCTTCAAGAAACTGACCGTAGGACACGTTGAAATTCACCTTGAAATTGCCGAACTTCTCCTGCCATTCCTTCTGCTGCTTTACCGCCTGACGCATTACCCATCTTCCTACCAGGTTTATGCCCGAGTCCTCCTCGAGAATGGGAATGAAATCCATTGGCCCTGCGTCCTTGATATGCTCGCCCTTCCACCTGAGAAGAGCCTCACAGCCCAGTATCCTTGTTCCTCTTGCGTCCACAAGAGGCTGAAAATACAGCTCAAAGCCTTTAAAATCGTGCTCTATACTGTATTTCAGATCCTCCTTGATGGTCATTAACCTCCGCTGCTTTTCATCTATTTCATCGGAATAAAACTCAATATTTCCCTTGTTTATCTTCTTCACATAGGACAGCGCAAGCTCCAGACGGTTCACGATCTCGTCCTTGTCGGTCTTTTCATTGCCGTAGACCACCGCTCCTGCCGATATGGACAGCTCGATCTTCTTTCCGTCCTTAGTCTCGATGGAACGTGCGGCATTTCTTATGCCGGTAAAAATTTCGTGAGCCTCGGCTTTATCCGCACCGGGGAGCAGAAGGATAAATTCGTCGCCGTTAAAGCGGAATGCTTTTATGCCGTCCCTGCACAGAGCCTGAAGCCGCTTTGCAAGGGTGGTGAGAAGCTCGTCCCCGTAGTAGTAGCCGTATGTATTTATAACGTTTCTGAACCTGTCGACCCCAAGCAGCATTACTACTCCGCTGCCTTTGCACAATGACTGTTCATAGAACTCGTATTTGGTAAGAAGACCTGTAAGGGTATCATATTTATTCTGCCTGTCAAGGCGCGTCATAATGCCTGCAAAGGTTTCAAGCTCGCCGTTCTTGTCACGGGTCATTGTACCCTTACATTCAAGCCAGACATATTTTCCGTAGCGGTTCATGGCACGGTACTGACAGCTGTGATTTTCCTTTTCTCCCGAAAAGACTGCGGAAATGTCTTTAAAATAGATCTCTCTGTCCTCAGGGTGTATCCTTTCGCCCCAGACATCTCCTGCATTGACGAAATATTCACCCGGAAGATCAAAATAGCTTATAGCGTTGGGCGACCAGCGGGAAAGATCCTTTTTTACGTCGCACACATAGATATATACATTATCCGATGCGTTGGCAAATGCGTCAAACAGCGGATTGTTCAGAACATCTTCCATAGTCATCCTCCTTTGCTTTATATTGCTGAAAATATACCTTCTGAATATTATTATATCAAATATACATAGAAATGTCAATAGATTTTTGAAAATAATTGGCATTTATGACATTGGTAACTAATTTGTAATTTATAACTTGTTAAAATAACGATTACATTGCAAAGGTTATGTACGCTTCTCTCCCGTCAAAATGGGTGAGAAGCATTTATTCTATCCCTTTACTGCGCCTGCTATAACGCCTTCGATGATATACTTCTGACTGAACAGATAGAATATGATTATGGGAAGTATGGCAAGCACAAGCATTGCCATAAAGCCCCCCCAGTTCACCGAGCCGTATGCGCCCTGCATTGATATCTGTATGGCTACGGGCAGGGTCTTGTATCTGTTTCCGAGTATCAGATAGGGCAGAAGATAGTCGTTCCATATCCACATTGCGTTGAGTATCGCCACCGTTACCGCTGTGGGCTTTAAGATGGGGAACACTATGCTGAAAAATGTCCGAAGAGGCGTACAGCCGTCTATTTCCGCTGCTTCCTCAAGCTCCTCGGGAATCGACTTTACAAAGCCTCCCAGCATAAACACCGACAGTCCCGAGCCGAAGCCGAGATATACAGCGATTATTCCCACGGGATTATTGAGGTGAAGTCCCGATGCAACATAGGTCATTGTGTACATCACCATCTGGAAGGGCACTATCATCGAAAAAAGGAAAAGCTTGTAAATTATCCTGCTAAGCCTGCTTGTGTCACGCATAATATACCAGGCGGTCATTGAGCAGAGCAGGACGAGGGCAAACACGCTCAGAACGGTTATGAAAACCGAGCGGACAAATGCTCCGCCTATCCCTGCTGCAGTTATGCCTGTGATATAGTTGTCAAAGCCTGCAAAGGTTTCTTTATTCGGCAGGCGGAAGGGGCTTCCCATAATGCTGAACTTGGTCTTGAAGGAGTTCATAAACACTATGGCAATGGGGAAAAGAAACACTGCCGACAGAAGTATCATAAATATAAAGCCCACGGGGTTTGTTTTTTCTTTCATCGTTCTTTAGCCGCCTTTCCTTCGGTGAGCCTCAGCTGGATAAAGGCTATTGCTGCCGCTATGATAAAGAATATGACTGCCTTTGCCTGTCCTGCCCCCTGCCAGCCGGGTCTGCCGTAGAAGGTGTTATAGATATCAAGGGCAAGCATTGCAGTCTCCTTTCCCGGAGCGCCTGCGGTAAGGGCAAGGTTCTGGTCAAAGAGCTTGAAGGAGTTTGTGAGGGTCAGGAAGGTGCATATGGTCACCGAGGGCATTACCATAGGTATGGTTATGCGCCATATTATCTGCCACCTTGATGCGCCGTCTATCTCCGCCGCTTCGGTTATATCTCTCGGGATATTTTGCAGTCCTGCGATATATATCACCATCATATAGCCGATAAGCTGCCAGTTTGTGAGGATAACTAGTCCCCAAAAGCCGTATGCTGCCTTGTAGGTGATGTCTGTGCCGAAGAAGCCTAATACACCGTTTATTATAAGGTTCCAGATATATCCAAGGACTATGCCGCCTATGAGATTAGGCATAAAAAATATGGTTCGGAACACGTTGGTTCCCCGAAGTCCTTTGGTGAGGGCAAGAGCCAGGAGAAAGGCAAAAATATTTACCGTTATGACCGATACCACGGTGAATTTCACCGTGAACCACAATGCGTTCGTGAAGCTGCTGTCCGAAAATATCCGCCTGTAATTTTCAAGTCCCGTCCAGCTTGCATTCGCCACGGTGGTGAATTTGCAGAATGAGAGGTATATTCCCATTGCAAAGGGTATGAGAAAGGATATGATGAATGCCAAAAGGGTGGGGAGTACGAACAGGGGGAAATAGGGGTGTAGATTTCTTTTCATAGTTACAGCATGGAGCTTTCGGTCTCCCATGAGCTTCTTACCGTTTCGGTGACGTAGTTCCAGTCACGGCTGCCCTGGGCGTACTGTAAGAGTGCGGCGCCGAAATCGTTCTTGAAGTTCTGGCTGGGGAATACGGTAAAGCTCCAGGGGATAGTTTCTGCGTTTTCCTTATCCATCCAGCGGAGCACTTCTCTGCTCAGGGGGTCGGTGGGCTTTTCTGTGTCTGTGAAGGTGTCAAAGGGGGCAATGAAGCCAAGCTTATTTACCACCATATCCTTGCCTGTTTCGGAGGAATAGAGCCAGAAAAGGAAGTCCTTTGCCGCCTGCTGCTCCTCGGGCTTTGCGGCGCTGTTTATACAGAGGAAGTTTTCAGTTCCTATGCAAAGTCCCTGATTTTCCTCGCCCTCAAGTCCCATATATATAGGCATCATTCGGATATTTTCCTCGGAAATCGTATTGCCCGGAACGGAGCTTATCTGTGACCATGCCCAGCTTCCATTCTGGACCATTGCGCACTCGCCAAGGGCAAATTCTGCCATTGACTCATCTGTTATTTTAGAGCCCAGCATTTTTCTGTCAAGGGTGGAGTTATTGAGATAAAGGTCGAAGATATTGCGGTAGTTTTCGCCGTAGGCAAAGTTAAGAGTTTTAACACCCTCCCCTGTCAGGTCGATTTGATTATCCGCAAATTCACGGTGTATGGGGATATTTGCAAGGTGAGTAGTCCAGCGCCAGTCGTCTCCCGATTTGAGCGATGTGGCGGCAAACACACCCTTTATGCCCAGCTCCTTTGCATTTGCCTGCATATCTTCAACAAGGGCTTTAAGCTCCTCATAGGAGTTTACCTCGTCCATTGATACGAAGTCAGTTTTACGGTTTTCGAGGGCGAAATAACGCTGCATTATCTCGTCGTTGTAGATAATTCCATAGCCCTCGACGGCATAGGGAATACCGTATGCCATACCGTTTGCGGAGACTGCCGACGTTTTGTCGATAAGGTGGTTATAGATATCGCTGTCTGTAAGATCAAGGCAATAGTCACGCCAGTTTGCATAGCCTCGGGGTCCGTTTATCTGGAAGATCACGGGTGCCTCGGGAGTGGACATTTTTGCGCTGAGAGTCTGCTCGTAGGTATTGTTTGCGGCGGTCTCAACGATGAGGGTATTGCCCGTTTCGTCCTTATACGCCTGTGCAATTTCCTCATAGACGGGTGCGGCTTCGGGCTTGAAGTTTAAAAATCTGACGGTGACATTTTTTTCCGCTGTCTGTCCGTTCTGTCCCTCCGAAACGGCATTTTGCTCGCTGTTGTTCTTTTTTCCGCAGGCGGTGAGGGTGGTCATTATGCTCATTGCCGCTATGCAGGATATTATTTTTGTGTAGCTTTTCATCAGCTTTTCTTCCTTTCAGAAATTGCTTTATTCGCAATTTGTTTTTGGAAATAGTATTTATTTTTCTTTTCATGTTATTCAGGAATTTGGCTTTTGATATGGATTGTAAATTTCGGTAAATTTATTAGAAATTGGATAGATAGATTAAAATCGGGAACATCTTGTTGACTTTTTATATAAGGAATATTATAATTTATATATAGTAAATCGGAAGGGGGCGGGGAAATGGCTTTTGCTTCAATGATGTTCGTCTTTGTTGTGATAATATGTCTGGTGCTGGGGGCGGTTTTGGCGGCGGGCGTTATTCTTCTTGTTTCGGGAATTATTAGGGTTCGTGAGCCTAAGTACATAGGGAAGGCACTGCCTGCCGTTTTCATTGTCGCAGGGTCGGCGCTTATTGCTGTTCCCGTGGGTATTGTTATCTTCCTGGCTGTAAGCGGATTGATATCCTCGGCGGAGATCAGAGAACGGCGGTCGGGATATGAAAATGTGACAGAGCTGTGGCAGAATGAACGGGTCTCGGAAAATTCGGCTGCCGTCAGCGCAATGAATGAGCTTTTATCCGCTGCGGATGAGGGCGACAGGGAACGCTTCGGCAAGCTGTTTATTGTCGGTTTCCAAAATTCCGAAGGCTTTGAATCTGCCATAAACGATTTTTTTGAGGCTTATCCTGTGGGATTATCCGAATGCAAACGTGAAAGCAGCGGAGTGACAAAAGACAGTTCGGGTGATGTGCGCAGGGGCAGCGTGTCATATACCTGTATGATGAACGATGAATGGTACAGGATAATGCTTAGATTTTGCTGTTATAATGAGAATTCTCCCGATGAGGTGGGAGTGGAATTTTTCTGCATTGAAAATCTTGAGGGTGCTGCATCGGATACTTATTACGGGTACAAACACCTTGTATGCAATATAAAAAACGACAGCGAAGTGTCTGCACGGCTTATCGACGGAATGCCATTTTTATTTGAACCTATTCCTGAACGGCAGATTACCGCTGCGGAAATGATAAAGCTTCTGCAGAAATATGATAACCTGTATGACCTTTCGGGAGAGATTGGAAAGCCTAATGTTACAAAAAAGTACAGCAGCAGTGCAGATTATTGCCATTACTATGAGCTGGTTCCAAAGGACGGCATTCCGCTGTATGCTCAGATCTGCACAAACTCTGAGCAGGGTGAATTCCAATATGCTTATATCTGTTCGGATACGGAAAGCTTTTATAGGGTAGAGCTTGATGACGAATAATCCTATGCCGAAGGTCAGCGGGGAATAAATAGACGATAAGAAAATATATTTCATCGGACTGTGGCAGATAGCAAGACTGTTTTTTTAGCTGTTCATTCCGTTAATACAAAGGATCATTAGCCCGAGCAGCCTGATGTGTAGGCGATTGGGCAATGTAGATTTACGGAAATGGAACAGGTCATCGGAAGGGGGATCTGCTCACTAATTTTATTATGGTTAAAATAATATTTTTATAAAGCTTAAAATGCACAAAAGGTCAGTAAATACGACTGCACAGGATATTGCAAACAATGAAATAATGTGCTATAATTGATAAAAAAAGAGGATCTATGGTTATGCACATGATCAAAGGATCATCAAAATTTATTGCGGTCAGATCCGAAAAATTTATTGACCGAAGGACTGCTCGGAAAAACGGGCGGTCTTTTCGGATATGAAAGGACGGTAATTTACTATGAATCCATATCTCCCACGCTATGAATATATCCCCGACGGTGAACCCAGAGTTTTCGGTGACAGGATATATGTTTACGGCTCCCACGACAAGGCAGGCTCGGACAGCTTCTGCGATTTTGTTTTAAAATGCTGGAGCGCTCCCCTGTCCGACCTCACTAAATGGGTATGTCACGGCGATATTTTCCACACGAGAGCTGACAGAGATCACCCCTCGGACATTGACTGGAACGGTGATAATACTCAGCTTTTTGCTCCCGATGTTGTAAAGGGTACCGATGGGAAATATTATCTTTACGCTTATATCGTGAATGCAAGGGGCTGTGTTGCTGTCAGCGACAGACCCGAGGGTCCCTTTAAGCTTGTTTCAAAGTACAAGTACACAATTCCCGATGAGGTATGCTGCAACGGTTGGTTCATTGACCCCGGCGTGCTGGTGGACGATGACGGCAGGACTTATATTTACTGCGGCTTTGAACGCTCCTTCCTTGCGGAAGTTAACAGCGATAATATGTATGAGATAATCGACGGCAGCTGCATAGAGCATTTTATCCCCTGCTCCGAAACCGAAGAGGGAGGCTTTACCGAAAAGGAGTCCTTATTTTTTGAAGCCTGCTCTCCGAGGAAAATAAACGGCATTTATTATATGATTTATTCCCCGAAACGGGGCAGCCGCCTTGCTTATGCCACTTCGGACAGTCCCACGGGTCCTTTTACCTATCGGGGATATATCGTTGATAACGGGGTGGATTACCCGGGAGGAAACAATCACGGCTCGGTTGTGTGCCTCAACGGGCAATGGTATGTTTTCTATCACCGTATGACAAACGGCACAATTATGTCAAGACGAGGCTGTGTTGAAAAAATTGAGATACTCCCCGACGGCACCATTCCTCCTGTGGAAATGACCTCTCTGGGCTTTGAGGACAGCCTTGACCCCTATGAAATAACTCCTGCGGACATTGCCTGCGTTCTTAAAGGCAGCGCTTTCATTACCGAGAGAAATGTGTTCGACAGGGCGGTGGTAAACATTAAAGACGGGGACGTTATCGGGTACAAATACTTCGATTTCGGTGAGGACAACTCAAGCAAAACAATGGAATTTGCCGCAAAGGTAAAGGGTATGGGCTGCGACTGCCATATGCACATTTTTGCGGACGATGAGGAGATAGGCGTATGCGATATCGGTCAGGACAGCGGAATTGTCAAGGCTGTTGTAAAGGCTGTTACGGGCAGACGGGCTGTCTATTTTAAAATATCCACCGACTACAGCGGCTGGACGAGTGATTATTTCAAGGGCAGAAGCCTGTTTGAGTTATCCGAATTTGTATTTATGAAATGATCGTACACGGGGATAAATTATTACACAGAAAAATTTTTCGGAGTGATTTGAATGAAGCTTGGCACCATCGGTTACAACTACAGCCATAATTCGGATTTTGTTATGGACAGACCAAACGGTCCCGGCTGCTGGCTTATGCTCATTGATATAAAATCTTTAACGGTACCGAGCGACAAGCTTTGAGCATTTTTCATCTATCCAATAAAATTTTTATTCAGATACCGATTCTTCCGAAATTTTACTCTGAAAGCTTTTTAGATCCGTGTTTATCTGCCTTGCCGTATTAAGGTCAAGGAGCCATGCTATTACATATACAAGTACATAGATAATAAACACGGAAAGGGCAAAGCTTGCAGTCAGTGCAAAATTTTCGGGTTCAAGACTTTTTGCTCCCAATCCAAGAAAAATTAGAATAATTTCAATGGAAATAAGCTGCAAAAGTTCTCTGAAAATATGCTGCTTAATTGTCAGTTCTTTTTTTGAGTACATACAAAGCATAGGCACAAGTGAAATAGCTGCATAGATAAGCGGAGCAAGAAATGCTTCATAACCGAATTTATCATCGGGACGGAATATCTCGCCCAGAATAAATATTGCTAAATTTATCAGTGATGAAATTACAAAAAACTGCGATATAACCGATTTAAGATGTTCCTTGAAGCTCATATTTCTTCTCCTTTCAAGGTTTTTTTCAGGTCGGCAACATATTTACGGGAGATTATCATCTCCTCGCCGTTTGAAAGCACTGCGCTGAAACGTCCTCCCAGCGCAGGCTTTACGGAACTTATCTTCATCAGATTTACAAGTGATGCTTTTGATATTCGGAGAAAATGCTTCGGTTTGAGAATATCCTCCAGCTCATATATCCGCTGCTTTGACTCATATACCTTTGAACCCGTGTAGATAAATGTCCTGTTGTCCACTGACTCTATGTATAGTATTTCCGAAACGGCAATTGCGTACTGTCTGCCCTCAAGAATACCGCTAAGCTGTCCCTGTCTTGATCTTACAAAGTCCGCAATTTCACGGACGCAGTCTGTTTCCTCGTGGCAGCGTATATCCACAAGCTCGTTTTCCGATTCGGGGATTTTGCTTATTTTAACGTCCATATTATGATATTTCGATTTGTTCGGGTACACTGAATTCACCCTTTCCTTTTAAGAAGCTGTCGAAAAATTCAAGTGTTATCCTGTTGACGGTCATCATACATTCTTCGGGGTCTACGCTTCCCGTTCCAAGCATTTTCGCAAGGGGAGGCGCAAACATGGGCAGATCTGTGAAATTCATATGACCCGTTCCCACAATGTATGTTCTGAAGCCGCATACAGCATTGTCATGAACGATATTGTTTGCATAGGGCATATCCTTTTCTCTTGCTTCAAGGGAAGAAAAATGATGCTCCTCATTGTCAAAGGATAACAGCGGTGTTGTATAAGGATCGTCATTAACGATATCCTTTCCGTTCAGAACACCTGTGACCTCGCTGAGCATTGTACCGTCAAGGTCGATAACTGCGCTGATGTCGCTTCTTGTTCTGCCTGCGGAAACCGATGCAGCTCCACCGAGAGAATGTCCCATAATGCCGATTTTATCGGTGTTTGTCATAGAAAGCGCTGTGATAATATCCTCGCTCTGCTGTGAATACCAGTACTCGGGAAGTGAATTTGCACCTGCTGCCGACTTTATGGAATCAATTGCAAAATTGATATCCTCTGCACGAAGCTTGAACCACTTGGATGAATATTCATATGCTGTTTCCTCGGAAACTCCCTCGGCATTCAATGCCATAACGTCATTCATAAACTTTGTATCAACGATTATGGTATTTCCGTTTGTATCCGTTGTGTAAAGGGAATGATAAGGATGCTCGGTGCTTACAACAATATAGCCGTTTGAAGCAAGCTCTGCATATGTGGAATGGTTGCTCTGATAATATCCGAATGAGCCGTGGGAGAAAAGAACAAGCGGAAATTTCTCACCCTCAGCGGCATTTGCGGGATAGTAGAAATATACGGGAACTTCACGGTTTGAACCATCGGTTTCAAATTCTTCCGTTCTGCTTTTGTCGATGAGAATAGCGTTTGCTTCTGCAATTTCATATTCTCCGGAAACAGGCAGTCCGTCGTAGTCGGAGATAATAAACGAGGGTATGAGGCTGCCCGAGATAAGTATAATTGAAAGCAGCGCACTGAGTATTATCATTGCGGGGTGCTTAGATTTTTGCTCTTTGTTTCTGACTGTCATGAAACCTATAAATGCGATGAAAATTCGGATCATAAGCAGTACAAACAGCCCTGTGAAACGAAAGCTCATATCAATTCCCGGAGCAATGAGCATTACAAGGAATAATCCAAGCTGTCCTCCATTGCAGATAAGTCTGCCCAATTGCCAGCCCTTTTTGTCTGCCTTTCGGCTGATGGCTGTAACAGCAAATGCTGCTTCAAAAATACAAAGTAAAACAAGTAAAAATGTGTTCATAACTATTCTCCTTTTTTGTTGATATCTTGAGTATATCACATTATTCCGGAGAATCAAGCTTTTGATATGTGAAATGCATTTTTACGCTGTGAAATGCAAATTGCGGTTATCGGACAACATAATAATTTTATCATAAGAGGCTGCTAAAATCAACCTTTCTTTTTCACATTTCAATAAAAATGGTCAGCGGATAATATTTGGCTGACCTTTTTTTAAGCAATCAATGTTCCTAATGAAGCACTTGAAAGTTCTCGGCTTTGGCAGGACAATACTTCTTTATGAGGTGTTGGCTTTGCTCACGCTTCTTTTGTTTTTTTAAACTTATTATATTATTCCGTCTTTTTCAGACGGATATAACAATAAAAACCAAAGGATCTTTTCCTTGACAAGAGAGAGAAGATATGATATAATGACAACCGTAAACGCTCGTTAGCTTGTTTGCTCCCGACAGGTGCGATTTCATTAGTTTTGAACATATTGGAAGGGTCTATGACTATGATAAATGAAAAGATAAGCATTGACGGTATTCCTGCAATTTTGTGGGGAAAACCATCAAAGAAATTATACATTCACGTTCACGGAAAGATGAGCCGCAAGGAGTATGCCGGGCAGTTTGCGGAAATAGCAGGCTCAAAAGGTTTTCAAACTCTGAGCTTTGACCTTCCCGAACACGGAGAACGCACTGATACTGCCTATAGATGCGATGTGTGGAACGTAATGCACGACTTGAGGGTGATAGCAGAATATGCATTTGCAGGTTGGGAGAATGTGTCGCTTTTTGCATGCAGTCTCGGTGCATATTTTTCACTGAACACCTTTGCAGACAAACTTTTCGAAAAATGCTTGTTTCAGTCACCGATAGTGGATATGAAATGGCTTGTGCAGCATATGATGCTGTGGTCAGGCATCAGCGAAAAAGAGCTTGAAGAAAAGCAGGAGATCGTCACTGAGATAGATACCCTTCGGTGGGACTATTATCAATTTATTTTATCTCACCCTGTTATCCGATGGCCATTTCCCACTGCCATTCTGTACGGAGCAAAGGACGATCTGCAGCCTATAACATCATTACGGGAGTTTGCCGATAAATTCGGAGCAGAGCTTACTGTATCACCACAAAGCGAACACCCGTTTATGGCACCGGAGGATCAAAAAATTGTGGAAAAGTGGCTGTATGAAAATATTTAAATTTTTTTGCAGGAGAAATTTTAGCTATGCATTTCCCGGAAATATTCTTCGTTATGTTTCATAGCCGCCTGCTCCGTTCAGTCTCACGATGATATCCATAGAAATTCTTTAAGACAAAGAAAGGAAAACAGAAAATGAAAAAGGAAAATATTATTTTATTATCATCAATATGTATGATTTTTTCGGCTTGCTCAAATAACGGAAATACACAGCTTCCTGAAATATCGGTCATTACAAAGGAAGAAATGACAGATATTATTTCAGAGGAATTCTCGGTTTCAGAAACAGAAGCTGTTATGAATGATACTTCCGCTGCCGATACGGAGATCTCTGCAGATATGACGGAGGAGCTTGTTTCTGAGGCAAGCAGGCTTATGGGTGCGCTTGATTACATTGACTGTATCGGCGGCGGCAATATCCCTAAGGACGAAAATGATATTATTGATGTGGACGGCAGGCAGTATGCAAGAGTGTGTGCGCAGTTTGAAAACACTGCCGACCTTGAGCAGTATATGACCGAAAATCTTTGCAACAGCCTTATACAAAGCATATATTCCCACATTACTGGCGGCGAGGAGCCATATTACATAGATATTGACGGAGCGCTGTACGGTTATGTTACTGCCAAGGGCTGCGGATATCCCTGGATAACAGAGGACGGAAAGCCTGTTATCTCTATCACAGATGTAAGCGATGAAGGCTTTACCGCTGTCACCAAATTTGACAACTACGGCGGCGAATGTGAGATGAGGCTTGACATTGTTTTTACTGACGGTCTTTGGAAAATTGCTTCTATATCCTATGACGGAATTACCTTCTGAGATGGGCGGTCCCGGATATATTACATCAGTCTGCAAGGAGGCATAAATGTACAGAATATATATAATTGAGGACGACCGCACCATTGCGAATGCTGTGAAAAGCCACCTTGAAAAATGGGGCTTTGAAGCAAAATGCGCCGAAAATTTTAAGGATATTATGAGCGAATTTTCCGAGTATTCCCCTCACCTTGTGCTGATGGATATAGGACTCCCCTTTTACAACGGATTTTACCACTGCTCGGAGATACGCAGAGTTTCAAAGGTGCCTGTTGTTTTTCTTTCCTCCGCTTCGGACAATATGAATATCGTTATGGCGATGAATATGGGGGGCGATGATTTTATTGCAAAGCCCTTTGACCTGACCGTGCTTATGGCGAAAATTCAGGCAATCCTGCGGCGCACATACGATTTTGGCTCGGAGACAAATGTTATTGCCCATAAGGGAGCAATGCTCAATATTTCCGATGCGACCCTCAGCTTTAACGGCGAAAAAATCGACCTTACAAAGAACGAATATCGCATTTTGCTCACTCTGCTTGAAAACAAGGGCAAGGTGGTGAGCAGGGATTTTCTGATGAACAAACTATGGGAGACTGACAGCTATGTTGACGAAAATACCCTTACGGTCAATGTGTCAAGGCTCAGAAAGAAGCTGGAAAGATCGGGACTTTCGGATTTTATCGAAACAAGATCGGGTATGGGTTATATAGTGGAGTAAGTGAAAATGTTTGGTGAATATATTTTATCCCGCAGGAAAAATATCATAGTATGGCTTATTGTATGCGCTTTGTTTGCACTTGTCTTTTCGCTGTACGGACTTCCCGCTGCTCCTGTGGTTTACGGAGCTTTGCTAAGCGGATTTTTTGGGCTTGTTTTTTTGATAATAGATTTTTTCACCTACCGCCGCAGACGAATTATGCTGCAAAGGCTTGCGGAGGAAATAACCCTTTCGGCAGATAATATTCCCCTGCCCCGAAACGGCATTGAGGAGGATTATACAAGGCTTATCCATACACTCTATGACACTCTCAAGGCGTCTGAAAATGAAGCCGCCGAAAAATTTTCCGATATGACGGATTACTACACAATGTGGGTGCATCAGATAAAAACGCCCATTGCCGCTATGGGGCTTATTCTGCAGGGCGGGGACAGTCCCGAATACTGTGAGCTGTCGGAAAATCTGCAAAGAATTGAGCAGTATGCGGATATGGTGCTTTGTTATCTTCGTCTTGACAGCGACAGCAGCGATCTTGTTATCAGGGAATATGACCTTGACGGTATTGTGAGACAGGCTGTAAGAAAATTTTCATCTCAGTTTATCCGCAGGCGGCTAAAGCTTATCTATGAGCCGCTTGATAAATCAGTCCTTACCGATGAAAAATGGCTTCTGTTCGTTATCGAACAGGTAATTTCCAATGCTGTGAAATATACTCCCTCCGGGGAGGTCGAGATCTACTGCGAAGAGCCGCTGTCCTTATGCATACGAGATACGGGCATCGGAATAGCTCCCGAAGATCTGCCCCGTATATTTGAAAAGGGCTACACGGGCTGTAACGGCAGACTTGATAAGAAGGCAAGCGGTATCGGTCTCTATCTTTGCAAACGTATCTGCGGCAGGCTTGGGCATATGATAAGCGCGGAAAGCTGCAGTGCGGGTACGATAATAAAGATATCCCTTGAAACGAATAAGCTTGAAATTGAATAGCCTTACAAAAATGTAAGATTTTTCGGGAAAATGTAAGCCGTATCAATGGCGGACATTTTCCCTTTCTGATATAATTATGATCAGAAAGGAATGATGACAATGCCAATGCTTGAGGTAACAAACGTAAAAAAGACATACACCGCACGAATAGGAGCGGCAAAGGTGGAGGCTCTGAAAAACGTGACCTTCACTGCCGAAAAGGGTGAATATATCGCAATAATGGGCGAGAGCGGCTCGGGTAAGACCACCCTTCTTAATATCCTTGCGGCTCTTGACAAGCCCACGGGAGGAAAGGTGGTGCTTGACGGCTCGGAGCTTTCTAAGGTAAAGGAAAGGGAAGCGGCTAAGTTCAGGCGGGATAATCTTGGTTTTGTTTTTCAGGAGTTTAATCTTCTGGATACATTTACCGTCAGGGATAATATTCTTCTGCCGCTGGTGCTTATGGGAATGAGTTACCCCGAAATGGAGAAAAAGCTGCTGACTGCCGCAGCAAAGCTGGGTATTTCGGAGCTTCTTGACAAATACCCCTATGAGATATCCGGCGGACAGAAGCAGCGTACAGCCGCCGCAAGGGCAATGATAACCGAGCCAAAGCTTCTCCTTGCGGACGAGCCCACGGGCGCGCTTGATTCCAAAGCCTCCGACGAGCTGTTGTCGGTTTTCTCAAAGCTGAATTCAGAAGGACAGACTATCCTTATGGTGACCCACTCCGTCAAGGCGGCAAGCCATGCAAACAGGGTGCTTTTCATCAAGGACGGAGAGGTTTTCCACCAGATATACAGGGGAAGCTGCGGCAACGAGGAGCTTTACAAAAAGATATCCGACACCCTCACCCTTATCGCTTCGGGAGGTGCGGTCTGATGAACAAAATGCTGTTATATCCAAGGCTTGCGGTAAACGGCATAAATAAGAACCGCCGCACATATCTGCCCTATATCCTCACCTACTCGGGAATGATAATGATGTACTACATCACCTCATTCCTCACCGTAAGCAGCTTTGTAAGGGAGATGAAGGGCGGAGATATTATGCAGCAGCTTCTTTTTATGGGCTGCGGCGTAATGGTCGTATTTTCCGCTGTTTTTCTCTTTTATACCAATTCATTCATTATCCGCCGCAGAAAGACCGAGTTCGGACTTTACAATATTCTCGGAATGGATAAGCGGAATATCTCAAGGATACTTTTGTGGGAAACTCTGATGATATATGCTATATCCATCGTTGTGGGAATTTCCTGCGGGATACTTTTTTCAAAGCTTGCGGAGCTGGCACTTACAAAAATGCTGGGCGGCGGGGCTTCATATACTTTTAATGCAGAGCCGAAATCTATTATTCACACACTTGTTTATTATGCGATCATCTTCCTGCTGATACTGATAAATTCTCTCAGACAGATACATCTTGCAAATCCTATTGAGCTTATGAAAAGTGAAAATTCGGGTGAAAAGCCGCCAAAGGCAAATTATGTTTTAGCGGTTCTGGGAGCGCTTATTCTCGGTGCGGCTTATTTTATGGCTGTATATATCAAAGAGCCGCTAAGTGCGATCTTTGCATTTTTCGTTGCTGTGCTTATGGTCATTGCCGCTACCTATCTGCTGTTTATTTCGGGTTCGGTGGCGGTTTGCAGAGTCTTGCAGAAAAACAAGAGGTATTACTATAAGACGAACCATTTCATTTCCGTTTCACAGATGGCGTACAGAATGAAGCGAAACGGTGCAGGACTGGCTTCTATCTGCATTTTGTCCACAATGGTGCTTGTAACGCTGTCTTCAACAATATGCCTTTACATCGGCGAGGAGGATATGCTGAGAAATCGTTACCCGAGAAATATTGTCATCGACACATATTCGACGGAAGAAGCTATGACATATCTTACCTATAAGGCGGCGGAGGACGCTCTTGAAAAGTACGGAGAAACGCCCGAAAATATTCTTCATTACAGCTATTACAACATCACGGCGGCATTTGAGGGAAACAAGGTGATCTGCGACGCCGAAAAGGTCAAGGAGATCTCAAACACGGTAAATAACGATACTCGCCAGATATTTTTCGTGACAATATCGGACTACAACAAGGCAATGAACAAAGCCGAGGTTTTGTCGGAGGACGAGGCTGTCATCTGCACGGTAAACGGCGATTTTAGCTATAACACCATTGCTTTTGACGGCTATAAGACCTTTGCCGTCAAGTCGAGAGCAGAGGATTTTACGGGCGCAGGTTCGGCAATGGTCAATGCAGTCCCATCGGTGTATATTTTTGTAAAGGACGAAACTGTCATAGCTGAACTGTCCGAACAGCAACTTGGAATACCGGGCGAATATCATTCCCGTATGCACGATTATTACGGCTTTGACCTTAACTGCAATGAGGAAAAGCAGGCAGCGATAGGAACGGAAATATTTGATAACATAGTGAAGCTTAAAGCAGAGCACCCCGATGATTGGAACGGCGTTTCCCTTGACTGCGCCGCAAATGACAGGGCAGAATTTTACGCTTTGTACGGCGGACTGTTTTTCCTTGGCATACTGTTCGGAACGGTATTTATCGCCGCTGCTGTGCTGATAATGTACTACAAGCAGATATCCGAGGGCTTCGAGGACAAAGCAAAATTTGAGATACTCCGGAAGGTGGGAATGACAAAGGACGAGATACGAAGGAGCATAAATTCTCAGGTTCTTACCGTATTCTTTGCTCCCCTTGCCGCAGCGGGCGTTCATATGGCGTTTGCCTTCGGGATAATCTCAAGGCTGCTTATGCTGTTCGGTCTGACGGACGCAGGGCTTTTTGCGGCGGTCACACTTTGCTGCTTTATGGCGTTCGGGATTTTGTACACAGCGGTCTATCTTATCACTTCGGGCAGCTATTACAAGATAGTAAGCGGAAGGGAATAAGCATATGGAAAGATTTTTATGCGATATTATGCGCTTTGCGGGTCTCATACTAATCTTTAATCGTTCTGTAGACAAAGGCGGCAGATAGAACACAGCCAATCTAGGAAAGCGACCGCAGGCGGGCTGCCGCCTTTTATAGAAATTATAAAATTCAGCCTGCTGTGCGATCGGGTTGCACAGCAGGCTGTAAAATTATTTCTCATTATGCTTCTTATAATAAATTTCCGAGATCTTTTTCTGATAACTTTCCTCAGCCTTGTTCTTTATCGCCCTTGCTCCCCTGCCTGCAAGCTTTGTGAGCATAAACAGGGCGTAGACCAGCGATATGGCAGGTATTATCATCAGATACGGAACGGGTGCCGCCGCAAGCCTTGCAGTCAGCTCTGCACTTCTCAGACGGTTTTCATACCAGGGCAGAGCCATTTTTGTTTTTATCATAACGCTTTCGGATATCTCCGAGGTGCCTTTAATAAGCTTTATCAGACTGAAGCGTCCGCTCTGGTCAACTACAAAAGCTTTCTCCCCTGCAGGGTTTATTTCCTTTATCACCGTATACGCATAGTCCTTCACCACATTCGGGAGACAAGCCTCATAGGTGGTGAGAGCTGTACCCTCATTCAGAGCTTTTAATGACTCAAAGGGCATATACGCTCTGGGAGTATTGCCATAAGCCGCCTTGTCAGCCTTACTGTCGGGGGACTCCACCACTCCCGCTACATAAAAGACCTTGTTTCCGATGTTGACGGGCATTCCAACCGTATCCATCGAACCGAACAGCTGCCAGGAGCATTCTCTGTCAAGTATCACTCTGTCAATGTTGATGTCGTCCTGCGAATAATAGCTGCCGCTCATAAGCTTTTCGGGGTGGAAAATGAAGTAATCTCCGAAGGTCCCCGTGACTTCGGCTGTACAGCTGCCAAGCTTTCCTGTCATCGAAAGGGTGCTTTCGCCGCCTGCACAGTCTATCCACAGCCTGCCCTCAGGATTATCCTTATCGGCAGTCACAGAGCTTTCCTTTAATTTCTCCTCCACAGACTGCCTCAGCGTATATACGCCTAATACATCAAGGGCATTATCTGTGGGAAGAAACAGGGATATCTGGGAGTAGCTGTATTTTTCCCCGTCCCACGCCTGCTTGGCGCTGTCCGAGGAATACTCGTTTTTAAGCGAGACCGTTTTTCCTGTGAGAAGCCCTGCAGCAATAAGCAATATGGCGTTTAATGCCGCAAGGATAATATTGAATTTTTTCAGCCTGCTCATATGTCCTCCATCATTCTGCGGGACGTACCTGCTCGCCTGCGGAAATGGGCTTTGTTGATGTGGTTATAACAAATTCGCTGCCCGAAAGACCGTTCACCGCCGAATTGTTATCGTCCTTCACTATGACCTCCACATCGTATCTCACAGCCTTGTAGCGGTTTCCGAGAGGACTGCTCTTTGCCTCCATCACAAGGACGAATTTGCCGTTGGAATCCTCTCTCACAGCCGAATTGGGAACTACTGTACTGTAGTTCTGTCCCTTGCTGCCCATTGAAAGGGTAATGGTCTGACCCGTTGAGATATCCGAACCCGAAACCTTGAAAACGAGTATTTTCTGAGACTGGGGATTTGCTGTATCGGGACGTATCTCGGAAAGCTCTGCGGAGAAATTATCTCCCCAGTACCAGCTTGTTATCTCAGCCTTGTCACCGATCTTGACCTTTTTCGCCTGCTCGGTCTTGACGGAAAATTCCACCACATAGCCCATATCGGATACATTGATGACAGCCGCTGTAGTTCCTGCCTCCGCCTTGCTTCCTGCGGTCACGGAAATGCTCTCCACAACGCCCCCCATTTTTGCCTTCACAACAGCGTCATATGAATTGCTTTTGAGCTTCTGAACCTTTTCCTTCTGCTGCTCGATAGCCTTTGCCTTTGCCTCAAGATCAAGCTTTGCAGTCTGGTTTTCCACATTTGAAGCGGACTGCTTTACCTCAAGGTCGGCTCTGAGCTTTGCTATCTCGTCTTCCTTTTCGGTTATCTTGGCTGTGAGCTGTGCCGCTGACAGCAGCCCCTGCGCCTCAGCCTCAGTTTTATCCTCTTCTGCTGCTGCCATTCTGTCGGAAGCGGCAAAAAGCTTATCATTTATTTCATCAAGCCTTGCCTTTATCTCAAGCTTGACTGCTCTTGTTACCTCGCTGAGTTCATCCTTTGCGGCTGTAAGCTTATCCTGGGCTTTCTTTGATGCGTCCTCCGCATTTTTAAGCTTCGTCTTTGAAACAGAGCTTGTTGAGGCTTTTGCCATAAGATTTGAAAGCTCTCTTTCAAGCTTGGTTATCTCAATTTTCTGTGAGTCTATCTGCAGGGAGATGGCAGAGGTATCCTCGTCGGGCTTGAGATTGTAAAGTGAAACATAATACTCGTTGAGAAGATTTCTTGCGGACTCTATCTCTGCCTGCTTTGATGTAATTGCGTCATTATAATCTGTGTTGTCGCCAACCTCCTTGACAAGATCGTCATATGCAGTCTTAGCCTTTTCAGCCTTTTTCTCGGCGGCTGTAACGCTGTCCTTTGCAGCTCTCATACGGTCATAATAATCTCCCGTAAGGTCGAGCATATCCTCCGTATCAACGGAAGCAAGAGCGGCGTTTAACTCCTCCTTTTCCCTGGTAAGCTTCTCCGAAAGAGCCTTTGCATCTTTATACTCCGCAGAAGCCACGCTCAGAGGGTCGGAGCCGCTTTCTGCCGAAGCAAGCTGATCTTTAAGCTTCTGCAGCTCTTCTTCGGCACGTGATATTGTAAGATAATCCGTTTCATAGCCCGAGCCTGCCGCAAGAGTAAGCTCGGCTTTTTTATACTCAAGCTCAAGAGAGTCAAGTGTATTCTGAGCCTCTGTAAGCTCTGTAGAGACCTCGTCTGCAAGCTCAAAGAGAATATCGCCTGCCGAAACGGTCTGACCCGTTTTAACAGCCACGCTTTTTATCTCTCTGGTTTCCTCGAACTTCACCTCATAGCTTTCGGCAGCCTCCACTGTACCGCTTCCCCGTATCTGCTCGGAAATCGTTCCCTGATTAACATATACAGCCGATACCTGGGGCAGGGAGTAATTCATAATTGTATTTGAGAAAAATGTCAGCACCAGAAGCACTGCCAGAAATACAATGGCAATGTTCTTGATGATCTCCTTTCTCGGCGTTCTTTCGTTGTTCATAACCGTTATATCCTTTCTTATCCTTTAATTCCGCCCGAATATGTAATGCCTTCAACAAGATATTCCTCGCCGTAGAGAAACATCAGCAGGGACGGGGTCATATAAATTACCGCCACCGCAAAGGCAAGTCCCGTATCGCCCGTATTTATCTTCGACAGGAAAATTGACAGCGGGTGAAGCTGCTCGTCATTTAATAGAATGAGAGGCTGCTCGACCATATTCCAGTAGTCGATAAACACCAGCATAAGCACTGAGAAAACAGCGCTTCGCACCATCGGGAAGCATATATTCGTAAATATCTGCAGCTCGCTTGCCCCGTCAAGCATTGCCGCCTCGAAATATGTTTTCGGTATCCTCTTCATCGCCTTTGTTAACAGGAAGACCGCAAAGGGCGAGAAAATTCCGGGGAGGATTATCGCCCATCTTGTGTTTAAAAGCCCCAGCTTGTCGGCAACAAGGTAATTCGGCACCAGCGTTACCTGATATGGCATAAGCATAAGCACGATGTAGAAAAAGAAGAGAATTTCCTTCAGTTTGCCCGTAAGTCTCGCAAAGCCGTAGGAGGCAAACAGCGCCACCGCCGTCTGGAATATGACCACAGGGACTGTGAGTATAACCGAGTTCCAGAATTTCAGCAGATAATCGGGAGTTTTGAAAAGCACCGAAAAATACTGACTGAAGCTTACCATATCGGGGATAAATTTGAGATTTACCTTCTCTGAGATAAATGTCTTGCTGCCGCCGCTTATTGATGAGAAAACCACACCGTAGTTTGCATTTATCTCCGACTGAGCCATAAAGGAATTTGTAATGGTAAGCAGCGTAGGCAGGAGAAATATGACCGAAGCCACCGCTGCAAACAGGGTCATTACCGCAAGTATTACCTTCTCAGCGGCTTTCTGCGGGGAACGTATCTTTTTCATTCCTCAACGTCACCCCCGAACTTGTTTTCCGCAATGAACATTGCACCGATAATTACCACCATAACAAGCGACATTATCATTGCCGCCGCCGACAGCTTCTGATAATCGAGAGACCTGAAGGTGTTGTTCATAAAATGCTGGAGCAGGTACAGATCCTCAAAGGGGTAATCGCCCGTCAGCAGATAAACCTCTCTGAAAAGCTTGAAGGAATTTATGAGGGACAGGATAGTCACAAACAAAATCGTGGGTGATAAATATCTGAGCTTAATGTGCAGAAGTCTATATAGCCTGCCTGCTCCCTCAAGCTCCGCCACCTCAAGAAGATCCTTCGGAATATTGTTGAGCGCCGCCAGAAACAGTATCATATTATATCCCAGATTTTTCCATAAAAACAGCAGCACTACAACTATCATACATTTGCCGGACTTCATCCAGTCCACAGGAGCTGCCTGAAACCATTCCGCAAGCACCGCATTAAGGGTTCCGTGATAATGGAACACCACCTGCCATATGAGCACTACCGAAGCCACGGGAACCATCATGGGACAGAGGAAAAATGTTCTGAACAGGCTCTTGCAGGGTATTTTCGAGTCCAGCAGAGATGCAAGTCCCAAGGATAAAACCACCGCCAGCGGCACAGCCACAGCCGACAGGAGCAGGGTGTTCTTTGCCGCCGTAAGAAATGCGTTATTCTTGAAAAGTATCTCGTAATTCTTAAAGAATACGAATTCTTTGTTTATGGGGTTATCGAGAAATGAGTACCGGATGATTATGATAAACGGGATTATGAAGAAAACCGAAACGCCGAGGAAGCTTGGAAGCAATGACAGCCTTGCAAAGACCGTATTGGTGTCCGTAAGCTTAGACGGTCTGATCTTCTCCTCCTTTATTTTCTTTTTCATATGTATTGCCTTTCTTTTGTCAGATAATGGAAATTCCTTTTGGAGACAAAACTCCATAATCTCATTATAGCCTATATGATAAAAAAATGCTATAGCTGTACCAAACTGTAATCAAATCTTAACCATTTATGTCATTTGCAAAAATTTCGTTGCCACCGCTGTCAAAATATGCTATAATGTGAGTACAAAGCCAAAAGGAGACCGAAATAATGACCGATCTCAGCAAGATCTATATGCCCATAACCGCCGACCCATTTGAGAATAGTGACAGCTATACCGAAATTATGCCCTCTGCTCCCCTGAGACCATACATACGCTGCTTCTGGGGAACAAAACGCCCTGTAAAGCAAAGATCCTTGGGAATTGTTATCCCCGACACCTGTATGGACATAATTTTTCATTTTTATGAAGAGGGCAGCACAAGCTTTTTCTGTCATATTGACGAGACAGCACATCTCCCCTCGAGTAATCGGGACACCGCTGAATATTCCACCTTTGCAGTCCGCTTTTACCCGTGGTCAGCCGCCGCATTTGCGAAATATCCCGATATGAGCATACCCACCGAACGACCCGAGGATATTTTCCCGAACCTCACCGGAAGGCTATATGAAGCGGTCTCACGTGAAAGTACACTTACGGGACGCTCCAAAGCCGCCGAAGCAGTGCTTTATGATCTCCTCAGACCCGAAAATCAAAGCGACGATGTAATGAACGCATTATATCTTGCAATTATTTCGGGCGGCAATATAAAAATTTCCGACCTTGCCGCCTATACTGCTCTTTCCCCCAGGACACTCCAAAGAAAATTTGCTCTGCAAACGGGAATGTCCCCGAAGGTGCTCTGTGACCTTATCAGATATCAGCTTCTGTGGCAGGAAATAGCTCTGGGAAACGGGATATCCATACTTGACGCCGTGGAAAAATACGGCTACTATGACCAGTCCCATTTGCTGGGAGATTTCCGAAAGCGGCACCTTATGACCCCTGCCGAAGCTGTAAAATATCTTCACCGAAGCAGATAAAATGTCGCATTTTTCCAATACATATTTCCTCTTTTGCTGTATAATAAAAGAAAAACAGAAAGGAATGTCAGAATATGGTCCACCTCGTTTATTGTGACAATAAAGAAAAAGTGCTGAGCAAAATTATGAGCGGCACAAAAACAATGATAATCCGCAGTGCCGCAGGGCGGAAGATACCTCACAGCAGGGTATTTGAAGGCGAAACTCTTTACTTTATGGAAAAGGGTTCGGCAAAAATATCCGCCAAAGCGAGAGTAAAAAACGTCCAAAATTTTGTCAAGCTGTCCGATGAGGAAATTGATAAGGTTTTAAGCGATAACGTCGAAAAGCTTGCTCTTTCCGAAAAGCAGCGTCAGCGGTGGCATAAAAAGTGCATATGTCTCACAGAGTTTGACAGCGTTACCCCCATCGACCCTCCCCTTTGCTTTGAAAAGCAGAATAATATGGACGACTGGCTCATAATCGAAAAAATCGAGGATGTTCTCGAAGGCACAAGCATTCCATATAATTACGAAAAATCACGTCTCACGGGAAAGGAATAAAAATATGACTGCATTTGAAAAAGCACGCACCTTTGTTTACCGAAACGCCCGCCCCTTAGACCTTGCCATCTGGCAGTATCACTTTGAAAACGGCTCAAAGGAAGGGGTAATGCACGCCCTCTCCGCCTATCAGAATCCCGACGGAGGCTTTGGTCACGGTCTTGAAGCGGACAACTTCAATCCCAATTCAGCTCCTATGCAGACATGGAAGGCGGCAAATATCATTGATGGCATAGGCTTTGAGGGCGAACACCCCGTAATTTTGGGAATGCTACGATATATGGAAAGCGGAGCGGATTTTGACAATGACAAACGCCAATGGCTGAACACCGTTCCCTCAAACAATGACTATCCCCACGCAATATGGTGGGAATATAAAGAAGGAGAAGTAGAATTCAAATACAATCCCACAGCCGCACTTGCTGCCTTTATCCTTCTTCACAGCCCGAAAAACAGTCCCCTGTACAATAAAGCCATTGACATTACAGGTGAAGCGCTTGAATATTATTGCTCACCCGATACCGAACCCGAACAGCACGTCACCTCCTGCTACATTGAGCTGTACAACGCTCTGAAAAAAGCCGATATCACTGCATTTGACCTTTACAAACTAAGATCAGCGATATCCTCAAATATGGATAAGCTTATCTGCCGTGACACATCAAAATGGGGCAAGGAATACGTTTCTCTCCCCTCCACATTCATAATCGGGACAGACAGCGAATTTATTTCGGGATATGAAGACTTATGCCTTGCCGAATGTGAGCTGATAATAAACTATCAGCTTCCCGACGGCTCCTATAACGTTCCATGGCAATGGTGTACTCCTTACAAAGAATTTACCCTTGCGGAAAACTGGTGGAAATCCATTATAACCACTAACAATACGCTCTTCCTGAGAAATATGAACAAGTTTTAATGCGCAAAAACTCCTCCCTGCCGCAAAGCAGAGAGGAGTTTTTTTGATCTGTAATATTAAATCAGCAATTAGTTGTTGCCCTTAGCCATAGCTGCAACTTCCTCAGCGAAGTTATCAGCCTTCTTCTCGATGCCCTCGCCTCTTTCAAAGCGAACATACTCAGCAACAGCGATCTTGCCGCCGAGAGCCTTAGCGCAGTTCTCAACGTACTTGCCAACGGAAACCTTGTCGTCCTTAACGAAAGCCTGCTCAAGGAGGCAGTTTTCGGTGTAGTACTTGCCAACCTTACCCTCAGCGATCTTAGCTCTTACCTGCTCAGGCTTGGAAGCCATCTTGGGATCCTCAGCCATCTGAGCCATGATAATTGTCTTCTCGTTCTCGAGAACCTCAGCGGGAACGGACTCTCTGTTGAGGTAAGCAGGGTTCATAGCTGCAACCTGAAGTGCGCAGTCCTTACCGCACTCAAATACCTTGTCAGCAGGGAGATCGGTGTCAAGCTTAACCATTACGCCGATGCTTCCGCCGCCGTGAACGTAAGGAACGAGAACGCCCTCAAGTCTCTTGAAACGACGGATAACCATATTCTCTCTGATCTTGATGAAAAGATCCTGGAGAGCCTCTTCAACGCTCTTGTCGCCGCCGCTGATAGTAGCAGCCTTGAGTGCGTCAACGTCAGCAGGATTCTTCTCGATAACAGTCTTAGCAACTGCTGCAACAAAAGCCTTGAACTCGTCGTTATTAGCAGCGAAGTCAGTCTCGATGTTAACTTCAACAACAGCACCTACATTGCCCTCAACAACAGCGGTAACGATACCCTCTGCAGCAACTCTGCCGCTCTTCTTAGCCTGTGTAGCAAGACCCTTCTCACGGAGAATGGTAACAGCCTTTTCTGTATCGCCGTCAGCTTCCTCAAGAGCCTTCTTGCAGTCCATCATACCAACGCCTGTTGCTTTCATAAGTTCTTTGATCTCGGAAGGTGAAACCTTTGCCATATTAAATTCCTCCTGTATTATTTTAAATCAAGCTTATATCGAAATTTGGGCAGACATTATTATTATAAAGTCTGCCCGAAATCTGTAATAATTATGAGTTATAATTACTCAGCTGCTTCTTCCTCGACAGCTTCCTCTGCCTCAGCAGCCTGCTGCTCGCCCTGTCTGCCCTCGATGATAGCGTCAGCCATAGCGCCTGCAATAAGCTTTACAGCTCTGATAGCGTCATCATTGCCGGGGATAACATAATCAGCGTCATCGGGATCGCAGTTTGTATCTACGATAGCAACAACGGGGATACCGAGCTTCTTAGCCTCGGAAACAGCGATCTTCTCCTTGCGGGGGTCAACGATAAAGAGAGCGCCGGGGAGCTTCTTCATATCCTTGATACCGCCAAGGTACTTTTCAAGCTTCTCTATTTCAAGCTCAAGCTTAACAACTTCCTTCTTGGGAAGAAGGTTGAAGGTGCCGTCCTCCTGCATTGTGTGGAGCTGCTCGAGTCTTGCGATTCTTCTCTGAATGGTCTTGAAGTTGGTCATCATACCGCCGAGCCATCTTGCATTTACATAGTAAGCTCCTGCACGGAGAGCCTCTTCCTTAACGGAATCACCTGCCTGCTTCTTTGTGCCTACAAAAAGAACATTGTCGCCGTTTGCTGCAACACTCTTGATGAATGCATATGCCTCGTCAAGCTTCTTTACAGTCTTCTGAAGGTCGATAATGTAGATACCGTTTCTTTCTGTAAAGATGTAAGGTGCCATTTTGGGGTTCCATCTTCTTGTCTGGTGACCGAAGTGTACGCCTGCTTCAAGAAGCTGCTTCATTGATACTACGCCCATTTTTAATTTCCTCCTGGTTAATAAAAATATAATTTTCCTCCGCCGTGTTTAGCTCGGCTTTTATTTCCGCATTACGGAAACACCACCGCCGAAAACTCCGACGTGCGAATTGCTTTAATATTATACCATACATTCCACCATTTTTCAAGTGGCAATTTCACATTATTCAAACAAATTATTTCGTCTATCCTTATTCATTCTGCACAAAACATCATCATCTGTGGAAACCAGCACCGTATCCGTACCGATCCTTTCGATATCCGAGCAGGATATGACCACATCGTCCTCTCTGCCCATAATACCCATCATACGTGACCTGCCGTAGATAATGAGAGAAAGTATCTTCCCCGTTTCGGTGTCTATCAGCAGGTCGTCGATAAAGCCGATACGTGCTCCCGTCCTTGTGCTTATGACCTCTCTTTCCCGAAGCTCCGAAAATGTACATTTCATACCGATACCCCCAAAACAAAAACTGCTTCACACATACATATGAAGCAGTCATGAGGATTATTCCGAATCGGCAGATTCTTTTTTTATCCTGAAAATAATTCTGAAAAGACCTGCAAGGAGCTTCGGGCTCTTGACCACTACCATTTTCATAAAAGCACCTCCGTTTGATATGACCGAGTGTATAGTTCATATTATTCGGAATACGGCGTTTTGACACACTATTTTTCAAGAATAACGAGAATTTGCCCCGACTTCACTTCAATTTCCGCAGAGCTGCCCGCAAACTCGTTGCTGACACCCAGCGGAAAATCCGACGTGAGCGAGATATCACCACCGTATTTCAGCCCCTTTGCAAAGATCCCGGAACGCTCCGTAAGAGAAAACAAAGAAACATATTTATATCCGTCATTGTATAAGCTTACCCTGCCGGCGCCGCACACCCGCATAACAAAGCCATTTCCGTGGAGGATTCCCTCTCCGCCGTGACTGTCAATATATGCCAAGGTCTGAACAGAAGCAAAGGTGTGACCCATTCTGCCGCCGTCTGCACCGTAAATGTGAAATACGCTTATATGCTCATCAAAGGCAGTTTTCACAGCCATCATAAGGTCTGTGTCGTCCTTTTCCCGGGGTGCGGTAATGACCTCGCAGTCCTCGGGAAGCTCTTCCTCATTGCTGTCAAGGTCGCCGATAATGCAGTCGGGCTTTATCCCCAGCCTCGCACAATGACCATATCCTCCGTCCGCAGCGATAACAACAGCTCCCTCGGGAATATGAACATTGCTGTAATCCTCAATGACCGCTCCTCCGAAAATAACGCACATCATCTGCCGTTTATCTCCCATTCCTTGATATTCTTAGCCTCCTCATACATCTGACAATAGCTTTCGTGCCTTGAGCGGGCAATATCTCCCCGCTTTACCGCCTCAAGCACCTCACAGCCCTTTTCCTTGATATGATTGCAGTCCGCAAATCGGCATTTGCCCTCGTACTCTTCAAACTCCCTGAAACAATATTTAAGCTCGTCCTTTAGGATAACGGCGTACTGCATCGTGTCAAAGCTTGAAAAGCCCGGAGTATCGGCAGCATAACCGTTAAAAAGCTTGTACAGCCTTGAAACTCTGGTGGTATGCCGTCCTCTGCCAAGCTTATGACTTATCTCAGCAGTTTTTATCTCAAGCTCGGGAGCAAGGTGATTTAAAAGAGTGGACTTGCCCGCACCCGTATTTCCCGTAAATGCGCATATTCTGCCCCTTATCTTCTCTCTGATGATTTCAAGTCCCTCGCTGCTGCCGTAGTCGCAGACCACAACGGAAATGCCTATCTTCCCGTATATCTCGGGAATCATCTCGTTTGCCTTCAGATCTACCTTCGTAACGGCAATAACAGGCTCAATGGATTTGTATTCGCATACGGCAATAAACTTATCAAGCAGGGTGAGATTAGGCGCAGGCTCGCAGGTGGATACCACAAAGACCATTACATCAAGATTTGCCAGAGGCGGACGGATAATGCTGTTTTTCCGCTCCTCTATCTCGCTGATAACACCGTCTCTCACAACACATCGGTCCCCTGCACAGGGAGACAGACCGTCTTTTCGGAAAATGCCCCTCGCTTTAAGCTTTAAAAGCTCACCGTCCTCAGTCTCGACCGTGTAAAGTCCGCCAAGCGATTCAAGAATTAAACCTTTTATGCCGCTGTCCATACCATCTCTCCCATATCAAACAGGCAGGCAAGACTATGTCTTACCCGCCCGTAAAAATCAATAGCTGTTAATAATGCTGTTCCACCAGTCTTCGTAATCGTTGTTGTCGATAATATCCACGTCAGAGCCGGGATCGTGGAAGCCTGTAACCTGTTCGCCGGGCTGAGAAGGCTCGGAAGGTGCCTGAGTTTCTGTAGGCTCGGGAACACCGAACAGCGTTATAAGAACATTTTTATCAAATCTGACCTCGGAAACGGTCATTGTGTTGAAGTCAACATTGTATTCGCCCAGAATTTCGGTATTGCCCTTGTCATCGGCAACCTCAACAACGGTTTTCTGAGTATCGCTGCCCTCAACGGGAATGGAAATGGTGGAAACATATCCGATATTGTCAACAGAAATGGTTCCTGCCATATTGCCGCCAACATAAGCGTTGAATACAGCCTTGCCCTTTAAGCCGTCAGGCACCGCAAAGGTAATATTGACCGCCTGCCTGGGAGCCTTTCCGGAGCTGTAGGTAAGCACCACTGTCTGGTTGGGGCTTACGATATTGGACTTGCCCTCAGCGTCAAGAGCGGGAATACTCTGTGCGATGACCGTATCCGCAGGCTCGGCAGAGTCCTCCTCCTGGAGCTGAACGGTAAAGCCCTGGGATTCAAGCCTTGACTTTGCCGTATCCTTGTTCTCGCCAACGAGATTAGGCATAATAACATCGTATATCTCGGGACCGAGGCTTACATACATAATAACGGTAGAATCTATCTGAACCTCTGTATTTCTCTCAGGCTCGGTCTTGATAACGGTATTCTTTTCAGCGTCGCTGTTCTGCATTACAATGCTTACCTTGAGCTTGCTTCCGTTTATCATACTCTCCGCAGTATCTGCAGGGAGAGAATATACATTTGGAACAGTTACCATCTGAGGACCCTTGCTGACAACAGCCTTGACCTCAGTGCTGCCTCTTACGATAGGAGCGCCCTCCTTGGGAGTATGGGAAATGATATATCCCTTGGGTATCTCGGAATCGTAACGTTCTTCGCCCACCACAAGAGTGAAGTACTCGGAATAGTAGGTCTTGCAGTACTGATACTCGTGACCCACCAGATTGACCATAGGCTCGGTTTTCTTGTCGTCAAGGAACGTGTTCATAATAACAACGGTGATAAATACCATTGCAATAATGACTACCGCAGCCGCAATAGCAGTAAGAGCTACAACAAAGTAGGATGACTTGGACACCTCGCCGTCGTCCTCGTCATCATCATCGTAATCGTCAATATCCTCGTTTTCGTAAACTTCCTCTTTGGATTTTTTAGGCTTCGTTTTTCTCACCTCGTCCTTATGGGCTTTTTTCGGTGTATCTTCCTTGAACCTGTGAGCGGGAGCGGCATTGCCGTTTTCTCCTCCCGAGGCTTCGGGTCTCCTGAAATACTGGGTCTTTTCAGTATCTCCCGATGATGTGTCAAGGTAATTATACTCGAAAACAATGCTTGGGTTCTGCTTGAATTCCTCGATATCCTTAATCATTTCCGAAGCGGACTGATAACGCTTGGAAGCGTCTCGCTGCATTGCTCTCATAACAATGCTCTCAAGTCCCTCGGGAATGGTATTGTTTATAGCTCTGGGCGGCTTGGGATTATTCTGCATATGCATAAGCGCCACAGCAATGGGCGTATCTGCATCAAAGGGCTTGACACCCGTAAGCATTTCGTAGAGCATTACGCCAACAGAGTAAATATCGCTCTTTTCATCGGTAATGTCTCCCCTTGCCTGCTCGGGGCTGATGTAATGAACGCTGCCGATAGCCTTGTCGGAAATGGTCTTGCCCTCCTCACGGGCAAACCTCGCAATTCCGAAGTCCATGACCTTGATGGTGCCGTCGGGAAAAAGCATTATATTCTGAGGCTTGATGTCACGGTGAACGATCCCCCTGTCATGAGCGTGCTGCAAGGCTCTCAGTATCTGAATGATGAAATGAACGGAGTCCTTCCATTTCAGAACGCCCTGCTGCTCCATAAACTCCTTGAGGGTAATACCGTCGATATACTCCATAACGATAAACTGTATGCGGTCGCTGAAACCCACATCATATATCCTTACGATATTGGGGTGACTGAGAACGGCGATCGCCTTTGATTCATTTCTGAACCGTCTGACAAAATCGTCATTGTCTGCAAATTCATTTTTCAGAATTTTAACGGCAACAGTTCTGTTTTCAACCAGATCCACAGCCTTGTAAACGTCCGCCATTCCGCCAATGCCAATAAGCTCGGTTATCTCATAGCGGCCGTCCAGCTTCTTGCCGATATTCTTATCCATCTGATCCACTCCGTTTGACCTCGGAAAATCCGATTATTATGGGAAATTTATCTGATTACAGCCGCGGTGATATTATCTCCGCTGCCATTGTCAAGCGCTGTCTGAACAAGAGCCTTCGGAAGCTCCTCGGGGGGCAAATCCTTTGTCATTCTGAACATTGCTCCCTCATCGCAGTAATTTGACATACCGTCGGTACAGAGAATTACCGCACCGCCTTTGGGAAGCTCATTTTCAAAATAATCGGGCTCCACATTTTCCGAAACGCCCACAGCACGTGTGATAACATTGCGCTTGGGGTGATTTTTAAGCTCTTCTTTGGTGATGTCGCCCCGCTCGTACAGGTTCATTACCATCGAATGGTCTCTGGTTATCTGTTTTATCTCGTGGGTGACAAGGTAAGCACGGGAATCTCCCACATTTACCGTATGTACGATCCCGTTTCTCACAAGGGAGGCAACGCAGGTCGTGCCCATACCGTTCCATTCGGGTATAGCCGAGCCTAAATCGTAAACAACGGCATTTGCGGTCTTGACAGCCGCCACAAGAAGGTTTCTGATCCTGTTGCTGTCGTAATCGCTCCGATAGCTCTTGACGATACGCTCCTTTATGATGGCAACCGCCCTGCTGCCGGCTTCCTTGCCCGCATTTGAGCCGCCCATTCCGTCGCACACCACAGCAAACACAGCGTCCTCAAGCAGCGCAAAGTCTACGCTGTCCTGATTTTCGGAACGTCCGTGTCCGATATCGGTGTGAGTATAAACCATCATACTGTCTCAGTCCTTTCAAGAGGCTTCACTGCCTATATTTCATATTCCCGTCTAAGCTGACCGCAGGCGGCGTTTATATCAGCGCCGAGGGTCCTTCTGACGGTAACGTTCATACCAAGTCTCTCGAGCCGCTTTGAAAACTGTTCCACAGACCTTCTGTCTGCGCTGTAGCTTCGTTCCTTTATCTTATTTACAGGTATAAGATTTATGTGACAATTCATACCTTTCAGAAGCCCTGCCAGAGCCTCTGCGTCACGGGGAGAATCATTCACGCCGCTTATCACGGCGTATTCAAAGGAAATGCGTCTGCCTGTTTCCTTTATATACTCCCTGCAGGCGGCGATAAGCTCGTTTATATCCCAGGAGCGGTTCACAGGCATTATCTCGCTTCTTCGCCTGTTGTCCGCCGAGTGGAGGGAAACCGACAGGGTAAGCCCTGTTTTAAGCTTTGCCAGATCGTTTATTCTCGGGACAATGCCGCAGGTGGAAAGGGACACGTGCCTGAGGCTCATATTCCTCCCCTTGGGTGAACTGAGCAGCTCCAGAAATCTAATCACATTATCATAATTATCCAGCGGCTCGCCAATGCCCATCAGCACAAGGCTGTCAACGTGCCGTCCGCTGTCCTTTTCCGCAAGGTAGATCTGCATGAGCATTTCGGAGGGCGTAAGGTTTCTTCTGAATCCTGCGATAGTGGACGCACAGAAATTGCAGCCCATTTTGCACCCCACCTGAGTGGAGATGCAGATGCTGTTTCCGTGCCTGTAATCCATTAAAACAGACTCAATATGATTGCCGTCTTCAAGCTCATAAAGATATTTTATCGTATTATCTACACAAGATTCAAGTCTTTTGACAATATTTAGTCGCTTTATATAAAATTTTTCACACATTTTTGTGCGAAGCTCCAACGAAATGTTAGACATTTCTGAAAAATCAGTAACTATTTTTATATGAAGCCAGTTAAATATCTGCTCGGCACGGAATTTTTTCTCGCCCATAGAGTCAAGCTCTATTATGATCTCGTCCAAAGAGAGAGATAAAATATCAAGCTTTTCAGTCTCCACGAGAGCCACCCTTTCTTAAACGGCAGATGAAAAAACCGTCCCCGCCGAAATCCTTTGCAAAAACTGCGGTCATAAATTTCCCCTTGAAAAAGTCACCCATTTCTTCGGGGAAAGGCTCTCCCGAAAAATCCTTCCGCTTCTCAAGAAATGCCTCAATAACACGCTCGTTTTCATTTATATTCACCGTACAGGTGGAATAGACAAGCAGTCCGCCCTCTTTAACGTATTCCGCAGCCGCCGAAAGTATCTCAAGCTGTACCCTCGGAAGTCCGTCAGCATCGGATAAGGGCTTGTAGCGTATCTCGGGCTTGCCCCTGATAACGCCGTAGCCGCTGCAGGGAACATCGCAGAGAACCCTGTCCGCAATGGGCAGACGGGGGTTATGTACCCTTGCGTCATTGGTCACAGCTTCAACGATTTGCAGCCCCAGACGCTCCGCCCCTCGTCTGATAAGCCCCGTCCGCTTTTCGTGAAGCTCGCAGGCGATCATCCTGCCCTTGTTTCCCATCATTTCAGCCATAGTGAAGGTCTTTCCCCCCGGTGCGGCGCATAGGTCAATGACCGTCTCCCCGGGTTCGGGAGCCACCGCCTTACAACAAAGCTGAGATGAATAATCCTGAGCATGGTAATTGCCCTTGATAAAATCTTCGTCCTTTTCCACGTCACGAAGATTTTCGCAAATGACCGTGTTTTCGTCAAGAGTGCTTACATACGCCTTAACGCCCCTCTCCGAAAGGCTTTCCGCAAGAGCAGCGCCGCTTGTTTTAAGGGTATTTGCCCTCAGAGTGCATATGGACGGGAGAAGCGCATTTTCCAGAAGTGAGCGTGCATTTTCCTCGCCATATCCCTCGCAGATACGCTTTATAAGCTCCTCAGGGCAGGAGTATTCAACGGACATTTTCTTATATTTGTCACCCTTTACCTCGGGAAGCTTCTTTCCGTCCCTGATAATGCTTCTGAGTATGGCATTGACCATTCCCGAAGCCGAAGCCTTTTTAAGCTTCTTCACAAGCTCAACAGATTCGCTGACGGCTGCATTGTCGGGAACATTGTCCATATACAGAAGCTGATATGCGCCCATCATCAGAGCGATGCGAACCTGCTTGTCCAGCTTGCTTACGGGCTTTGATACGTATGCGGAAAGGAGATGCTCAAGGGTGATGCGTCTTTCGGTAACGCCGTAAAACAGCCTTGCCGCAAACGCCTTGTCTCGCTCGGAAAGAGAGCTGTCCTTAAAGGCGCTGTCCAGGGCAATATTTGAATATGCGCTGCCCTCAACTCGTTCAATGAGCTTGTAAGTGGCAAGCCTTGCGGACATAGTATCACTCCCGGAATAAAATTATCGTCTCCGTCTGCCCGAAATAAGCAGCAGACGAACAAGGCTCAGAAGAGCGGTTATCATAGCAGCAACATAGGTCATAGCCGCCGCAGTAAGGACCTTCTTTGCGCCGATCAGTTCATCATCCTCAAGAAAATGCGCCGAGCGAAGAGATTTTATTGCCCTGCCGCTTGCGTCAAATTCAACAGGAAGCGTTACCGCCTGAAAAAGCACCACAGCGCAGAAAAGAAGTATGCCCACAGTAATAAGAACGTCCCATGAAAAAGCAAGTCCCAGTATGACCAGCGGAGTTGACAGGCTTGAGCCGAAGCGTGTAACAGGGATAATCGCGTTTCTCACCTTTATGGGAGCATATCCCGTTGCATACTGAACGGCGTGACCTGCCTCGTGAGCCGCAACACCCACAGCCGCAACGGTAGCGCTGCCGTAAACATCATCAGAAAGCCTTATTACATTGGCTCTCGGGTCATAATGGTCGGTAAGACTGCCGCTTATGCGCTCTATCCTTACATTTGTAAGACCGTTCCTGTCGAGTATCTCACGGGCAGCGTCCGCTCCCGTAAGACCTCTGCTGTTTCTTTCATTGCTGTACTTTGAAAAAGTGGATTTGACCATAAGCTGGGCAATAAGACTGAATATTATTGCAGGGATAAGTATTATGATCGTACTGTCCCAATACATAGCAAACTCTCCTTAAAGCTTATTTCCTCTCAAGTAATCGGCTGTTTTCATTCTCTTTCCGCCCTCAGCCTGCACCTCGGTAAAGGTAATGCCGAAGCCGTCTCCGCAGATAACGGTGAATTTTTCCTTGTCGCAAATCTCCCCCGCAGAGCCGCTGTGATGCACTCCGTCAAGCTCGCTGCGGTAAATTTTCAGCCGTCTGCCTGCGATCTCGGCAACAGCGCATGGCCATGAGGAAAGACCTCTTATCTGATCGTGTATCTCCTGTGCGGACTTTGAAAAATCAATGGGGCAAAGCTCCTTGGTAAGTCTCGGAGCATAATTTGAAAGGCTGTCGTCCTGCTTTTCGGGGCGAACATCTCCCGACTTTATGGCGCTTACCGTATCAAGCAGCACCTTTGCCCCAAGCTCGGAAAGCCTGTCGTGAAGCTCATCGGCAGTCTCGTTTTCACCTATCTCAAGGGAGGCTTTCAGAAGCATATCTCCCGTGTCAAGCCCCTCTGCCATTACCATAGAGGTAACGCCCGTTACCTTCTCGCCGTTTAAAATGCACCACTGTATAGGTCCTGCTCCTCGATATGCGGGAAGCAGCGAAGCGTGGATATTTATGCAGTAGGTCTTTGGGATATCAAGCACCCTTTTGGGAAGTATCTGACCGTAAGCCACAACCACGATAAGGTCGGGAGCAAGCTCTTTAAGCAGCTCATAGGACTTGTCGGCGTCCTCCCCCTTTTTCATGCTCACAGGCTGATAAACGGGGATATTCTTTGAAACGGCGTATTCCTTCACAGGGGGAGGAGCCAGCTTGTAGCCTCTGCCCTTTGGCTTATCGGGCTGAGTGAATACCGCCTTCACATTCTCTCCGCTTTCCACGAGAGCTTTCAGGCATGGAACCGCGAAATCGGGCGTTCCCATAAATACAATATCCATTATTATAACTATCCTTTCGCAGAGAGTTTTGTGGTTTTCGTCAGAAAATTTCGGACTTTCAGTCCGAAAAACAAAACTCGGAAGTTTGAAGATCTCTGATCTTCAAACTTATACCTCACGAAGTTTATTTCTGACCCTTTACCCTGACCTTTATCTTCTTTCTTCTTCTGTTATCCTGAACGTCCTCGGGGCGGACAAATTCCTCAACAACATCAACGAAAAGCTGACCGTCAAGGTGAGCGTTCTCGTGGCATACGCACTGTGCGCCCAGGTCTTCAAAGCTTTCCTCGAACCATTCGCCGTTTCTGTCCTGAGCCCTCAGAACAACGTGCTTGGGGCGGGTAACA
>JAGAJF010000039.1 GCA_017829005.1 Oscillospiraceae bacterium
AAGCCCTACTGCTCCAAGATATGCTGTATGTACACTGCTAAGCACGCTATGCTTATCAGAGAAAAATATCCCGATACAGATGTTTATGTATTCTACATTGACGTTCGTACTCCCGGTAAGCTCTTTGACGAGTTCTACCGCAGAGCTGTTGAACAGTACGGCGTTCACTACATCAAGGGTATGGTCGGAAAGGTAGCTCCTCAGCCCGACGGTTCTCTTTCCGTTCAGGCTTCCGATCTTATCGCCAACAAGCAGCTTCATATCAATGCCGATCTGGTTGTTCTCGCAACCGCTATCGAACCTGATAAGACTGCACGCTCCGTTGCTACTATGCTCAGAGCAAGTATGGATACACATGACTTCTTCACCGAGGCTCACGCAAAGCTTCGTCCCGTTGAAAGCCCCACTGCAGGCGTTTTCCTCTCGGGCGTTTGTCAGGGTCCCAAGGATATCCCCGAGACTGTTTCTCAGGCAAGTGCTGCTGCCGCTAAGGTAATCGGTCTTCTTGCCAAGGACAAGCTCACAGGTAACCCCTGCGTTGCTCAGCCCGACGAGCTTATGTGCAACGGCTGCTCCTCCTGCGAAAAGGTTTGCCCCTACGGCGCTATCACCTATTCCGACAAGGAATTCAGACAGCCTGACAGAACTGTGGCTATTCGCCGTGTCGCTTCCGTTAACGAAGCCGTTTGTCAGGGCTGCGGAGCTTGTACTGTTGCTTGTCCTTCCGGTGCAATGGATCTGAAGGGCTTCTCCAATAAACAGATTATGGCGGAGGTAGATGCAATATGCAAGTAAACGAAAACAAGGAATTCAGACCCAAGATCGTTGCATTCTGCTGCAACTGGTGCTCCTATGCAGGCGCTGACCTGGCAGGCACCAACAGACTTAATTATCCCGCAGATGTCAAGATAATCCGTGTACCCTGCTCCTGCCGTGTTAACCCTATGTTTATCCTCCGTGCTTTCCAGAGAGGTGCTGACGGCGTTATTATGTGCGGCTGCCACCCCGGTGACTGCCACTATACATCGGGCAACTACTTCGCAAGAAGAAGAATGACTCTCCTCTTCTCTATGCTTGATTTTATGGGCATCGAGAGAGAGAGAACAAGAGTTGAATGGGTATCCGCTGCAGAAGGCGCAAAATTTGCAGCCACAATGAATGAGTTCGTCGAGACCGTTGCTAAGCTCGGCGAAAACAAGAGATTGGAGGATCTGAGATGCAAGAAGCAGTGATAAAGCGCGCTAAAGAGCTTCTGGCTGATGGCACCGTTAACCGTGTTGTTGGCTGGAAAGCAGGCGAATTTGCTTACGATACGACTCCTGCTGTTTTCACATCAGCCGAGGAGCTGGACGCTGATTTCATCTACAATGATTTCTGTGCGCCCAACCTTTCCAAATACATCATCAAGGAATCCCGCAAGGAGGGCAAGCTCCTTGTTTTCCTCAAGCCCTGCGATACTTACAGCTTCAACCAGCTTCTCAAGGAGCACAGAATTATCCGTGAAAACGTATATATCATTGCTGTTCCCTGCACAGGCAAGGTTGACGCCGACACCGTTAAATCCAAGGGAGTTAAGGGTATCACAGGCATGGAGAGCGACGGCGAGACCGTTACTATCCACACTCTTTACGGCGACAAGACTATGCCCAAGTCCGAAACTCTCGGTGACAAGTGCCGCACCTGCAAGAGCAAGAAGCACGTTATCTTTGACGAGATCATCGGCGAGGACGGCGAGGTAAATGATGACGGCGCACGCTTTGAGCTTGTTGAAAAGCTTGAAATGATGACTGCCGATGAGCGTTACGATTTCTGGAGAGGCGAACTTTCCAAGTGTATCCGCTGCAACGCCTGCCGAAATGTATGTCCTGCCTGCTCCTGCGAAAACTGCGTATTCGATAACCCGAATTCAGGCATCGCTCAGAGAGCGGCTACCGATTCCTTTGAGGAGAATATGTTCCATCTTATCCGCTCCTTCCACGTTGCGGGCAGATGCACCGACTGCGGCGAATGTACAAGAGTTTGTCCTCAGAATATTCCTCTTCACCTTATCAACCGCAAGTACATCAAGGATATTAACGAGTTCTACGGTGATTACCAGGCAGGCTCCGACCTTGAGACAAGAGCTCCTCTCAACGCTTACACATTCGATGACTGCGAGCCTAATATCGTATACAAAAGAGGAGGTAACGAATAATGTTCAAGCTTCCTATTGATAAATTAAACGACTTCTTTGCGGCTGTTTCTGCATCTGCGTCACTTTATCTGCCTGTTGACGGCAATGACGGCAGAGCAAGCTACAAGAAGTGGAGCGAGGGCGTGACCCTCAGCAAGGCTCTCAACACCGTAAGAAGCGCCAAGGATTTCTTCTTCCCCCAGACTGAAAATCTCTGCGACTTCAACAGAAACGGTCTGAACATCGAGATCATCGACAACAGAACCGAGAGCGAGGACTTCGTTGTATTCGGCGTTCGTGCCTGCGACGCAAGAAGCTTCACTATCCTTGACAAGGTTTTCCTGGTTGACCCTGTGGACAGCTACTATGCTACAAGAAGAGAGCACGGCACTATCGTTACTATGGCGTGTACCGAACCCGAGGAGAACTGCTTCTGCAATGTTTTCGGCATTGACGCTGCTGCTCCCGAGGGAGATGCTGCCTGCTGGATGACAGAGGACGCTCTCTACATCAAGGCTAACA
Source organism: Oscillospiraceae bacterium (assembly GCA_017829005.1). Lineage (GTDB taxonomy): Bacteria > Bacillota > Clostridia > Oscillospirales > Ruminococcaceae > Huintestinicola. The sequence continues at coordinate 2,696 of JAGAJF010000039.1, forward strand.
ACGAAAAGGGCGAGAAGTTCATTGAGTCCGTAAAGAGCCTGCTTTCCGAATGCGGCAGTGAGGCTGTTGAGGCTCAGCAGAATGAGACAAAGGCTATTATGGAAAAACTCCCCTTTGCAGGTATTTCCACCGATTATTTCAGAAAGAACACTCTTCTCGAGATATTCAACTCCGACAAGTGGGCTAAGCTTTCAGAGGCTTGTCTCGGCTGCGGAACCTGCACCTTCGTATGTCCCACCTGCCAGTGCTACGATATCAAGGACTATGATACCGGCCACGGCATAAAGCGTTACCGCACCTGGGACAGCTGCATGTATTCCGATTTTACAAGAATGGCTCACGGAAACTCCAGAAATACTCAGCTCCAGCGTTTCAGACAGAGATTTATGCACAAGCTTGTATATTTCCCCGACAACAACGACGGCGAATTCGGCTGCGTTGGCTGCGGACGCTGCCTGTCCAGATGTCCCATTTCTATGAATATCGTTAAGGTCGTTAAGACTTTCGGAGAGGAGTAATGAATAATGCTGAATGAAACTTTGATACCAAAAATCGGCGTTGTTACAGATATCCGTCAGGATACTCCCGACGTCAAGACCTTCCGTGTTGTGGGTACAGACGGCAAAAAGCTCTTTGAGCATATTCCCGGTCAGTGCGCTATGCTTTCTATCCCCGGCGTCGGCGAGGGTATGTTCTCCATCACCTCTTCCCCCACTAACAGGGAGTTTATGGAATTTTCCATCAAGAAGTGCGGCTGCCTTACCACATGGCTCCATATGATGGACGTTGGTCAGCAGATAACCGTAAGAGGTCCCTACGGCAACGGCTTCCCCGTTGAAAGCGTATTCAAGGGCAAGGATCTCCTGTTCGTTGCAGGCGGTATCGGTCTTGCTCCCCTGCGCTCCGTTATCAACTATGTTCGCGACAACCGTGCAAATTACGGCAAGGTACAGATAGTTTACGGCTCCCGTTCTATGGACGATCTCGTTGACTACAAGGAGATCATCGACGAATGGATGAAGGACGAGGGCATTGAGGTAAACCTTACCATCGACCGCGAACAGGAGGGATGGGACGGTCACGTTGGCTTCGTTCCCAACTACGTTAAGGAGCTTAATCCCGATATCAGCAAGACTGTTGTTATGTGCGGCCCCCCTATTATGATTAAGTTCACACTTGCAGGTCTTAAGGAGCTGGGCTTCAACGAGACTCAGGTATTTACCACTATGGAGCTTCGTATGAAGTGCGCTGTCGGAAAGTGCGGCAGATGCAATATCGGCAACAAGTATGTCTGCAAGGACGGACCTGTATTCAGATTTGACCAGCTCGACGAGCTGCCTAACGAATATTGATTAAGGAGTGAAGTTCACGATGGAAAATATGGTAAATATTTATCTGTTCGGCAAGCAGTACAGCGTACCTGCAAGCCTTACAATCATGAAGGCTATGGAATATGCCGGATATCAGCTCGTAAGAGGCTGCGGCTGCCGCAACGGCTTCTGCGGCGCTTGTGCCACTATCTACAGGATCAAGGGTGAGCAGGAGCTTAAGACCTGTCTCGCTTGTCAGACTCAGGTTCAGGAGGGTATGTTCATCGCTACTCTGCCCTTCTTCCCCCTTGTTAAGCAGATCTATGATATCAACAAGATCCCCACTACTCAGGCTGTTATGATGCAGCTTTATCCCGAGATTTATGCTTGTGTTGGCTGTAATGCCTGCACTAAGGCTTGTACTCAGAAGCTCAATGTTATGCAGTACATCGCTTACGCTCAGAGAGGCGAATTCGAAAAGTGCGCTGAGGAGTCCTTCGACTGCGTAATGTGCGGCGTTTGCTCTTCAAGATGTCCCGCTGGCATCTCTCACCCTCAGGTAGGTATGCTTGCAAGAAGAATCAACGGAAAGTATCTCCAGCCTAAGACTCAGCACCTTGAGTACAGAGTCAAGGAGATCAACAACGGCGATTTCAAGGCATTCCTCGATGAGCTTATGGCAATGTCCGATGAGCAGATGCAGGAAAAGTATAATAACAGAGACATTGAGAAGTAAGGGAGGGCAAATACAATGTACACAAGTGAAGAAATGCTTGCTTCGATCAAGAAGGTTGAAGCTAACAGAGCTGCAAATGCAGCATTAGAGCCCGAAAGAATGACCGCTGAGCAGAAGGACGAGGTTCTTAAGACCTATCATCCCGACTACATTGAGTCCGAGTTCGAGGAGCTCAAGATCGGTCCCAACAAGGGCGAAAAGGTTCCTCATCAGCTGGCTGACCTTCTTCAGGCCAACAGCCGCATAGATCCTTCCAAGATCGACCTTGAGCATCCTACATATGATGTTGATGTTCTCATTATCGGCGGCGGCGGAGCAGGTTCTTCCGCAGCTATCGAGGCTCACAACGGCGGCGCTAACGTTATGATCGTTACCAAGCTCCGTATCGGTGACGCTAACACTATGATGGCTGAGGGCGGTATCCAGGCTGCTGACAAGCCAAATGACTCCCCTGCTATCCACTATGTTGACGTTTACGGCGGCGGTCACTTCAAGGGCAAGCACGAGCTCGTTGCTAAGCTTGTTAACGATGCTCCCGACTGTATCAAGTGGCTCAATGAGCTGGGCGTTGAATTCGATAAGGAGCCTGACGGCACAATGGTAACCACCCACGGCGGCGGTACCTCCAGAAAGAGAATGCACGCTTGTAAGGACTACTCCGGCGCAGAGATAATGAAAACTCTCCGTGACGAAGTTCTCAACCGTCAGATCCCCGTTGTTGATTTTACTGCTGCTGTTGAGCTTATCCTTGACGATCAGGGCAAGGCTGCAGGTGCTGTTCTTATGAATATGGAGACCAAGGAGCTTATGGTCGCAAAGGCTAAGACTGTTATCATCGCAACAGGCGGTGCAGGCAGACTCCATTACCAGGGCTTCCCCACCTCCAACCACTACGGCGCTACTGCTGACGGACTTGTTCTTGCATACCGTGCAGGCGCAAAGCTCCTTTATGCAGATTCTCTCCAGTATCACCCCACAGGTGCTGCATTCCCCGAGCAGATCTTCGGTGCGCTGGTTACAGAAAAGGTTCGTTCCCTCGGTGCAAAGCTTGTTAACGTTGACGGCGAGGTATTTATGCACCCCCTGGAGACACGTGATATCTGCGCTTCCTCCATTATCAGAGAGTGCAAGGCAAGACACAAGGGCATCAGCACAGGCGACGGCGAAGGCATCTGGCTCGATACTCCTATGATCGAACTGAAAAACGGCGAGGGCACTATCGAGAAGAGAATCCCCGCTATGCTCAGAATGTTTATGGAGTACGGCATTGATATCCGCAAGGAGCCTATCCTTATCTATCCTACTCTCCACTACCAGAACGGCGGTATCGACATCTCCGTTGACGGTATGAGCAACATTGAGAACCTCTATGTTGCAGGTGAGGCTGTTGGCGGTATCCACGGCAGAAACAGACTTATGGGCAACTCCCTCCTTGACGTTATCGTATTCGGCAGAAACGCAGGTAAGAGTGTTGCAGCTAAGTACAAGGACGTTACCGTTGGCAAGCTCACTCTTGACCACGTTAACAAGTTCGCTGACGAGATGAAGTCTGCAGGCATTGAGACTGATGTGGTATCTCCCAAGCTTCTTCCCGATTACGCAAGAAGAAGTAACTAACAAAACGTAAAAATACTGTTAAAATTTTACTCAGGTACTTTATTTTAACATTGTTTTGTTGTATAATTTCATAGGTACTTTTCAAACCCCTGCTTTTGCGGGGGTTTGAAATTGTGTATATTTAAATTATGGAGGTATCAGCCTTATGGATTTTTTTAATGGGGTGATATCCATTACGGGTATCTCATTTCTCATGTTCACTGTCTTTATTGTGGCAGGTCTCGGTTATCTTCTTGGCCGTGTTACAATAAAGGGCGTTTCTCTCGGAACCGCAGGCGTATTTATTGTTGCTCTTCTTTTAGGCGCTCTTGTTTTTTCTGTTGACGGCAGCAATCTTGTTACTTCAAAGTTCGGTTCGGACGTTTCCCTCGCTAAAAACTATTTTAAGATCATTGAAAATCTCGGACTTATTCTGTTTGTTACATCGGTGGGCTTTATTGCCGGTCCCAACTTCTTCTCTAACCTTAAGAAGAATTTTAAATCCTATGCACTTCTTTCTCTTATCATCATTATTCTCGGCGGTCTGACTACAGTTTTCTGCATCAAGGTTCTTGGCTGCGGCACTTCTATGGCAGTTGGTCTCCTTTCGGGCGCACTTACCTCTACCCCCGCATTCTCTGCCGCAAAGGATACTCTCAGCTCTGTTTATGCAGAAAACACTGACATTGTTGCTAACTACGCTGCAAGCTCGGGCATTGCTGCTGAGGAAGCTTCCAAGACTATTATTTCACAGTTTGAAGATATTGTTACAGTCGGTCACGGTATCGCTTACCTCTTCGGCGTTGTGGGCGTTGTTCTCTTCGTTCAGATCATTCCCAAGCTTCTGAAGGCTGATCTTGATGAGGAAAGAAAAAAGATCGCCTCTGTTGATACAGGAAATGCTGCTGCTGAGGGCAAGAAGCTTTTCAATATCGATAACTTTGGTCTTGCTGCTTTTGCTATCGCTGTTGTGATAGGTATGTTTATCGGCGGTATCAAGATACCTATGGGTTCTTCTAAGTTCTCTCTCGGTACTACCGGCGGCTGCCTCCTCGCTTCTCTCGTTGTTGCTCATTTCGGTCACTTCGGTTCCCTCAGTATGAAGCCCGAAAAGCGTATGCTTGAGCTTTTCAGAGAGTTTGGACTTATGGCATTCCTTATCGGCGCAGGTATTCCAGGCGGTGCTTCCTTCGTTAAGTATTTCCAGCCTTCCTACTTCCTCTACGGCGTATTGATGACCCTCGTTCCTATGATAGTGGGCTTCATCATTGCTAAGTATGTTATCAAGCTTCCACTCTTCAACAACCTGGGCGGTATCACAGGCGGTATGACCTCCACTCCCGCTCTCGGAACTCTTATCAACGTTGCTAAGACTGACGATGTTGCTTCCGCATATGCGGCTGCTTATCCCATCGCTCTCATTGCTGTTGTGCTTGTTTCACAGTTCATTATTGTGTTTATGCCCGATGCACTTTCGGTTATTGGATTGTGATCTGAAATAAAATCAGGAGCTGTCTGATATAAGGCGGCTCCTTTTTTGTTAATATAAAAATGCTGCCGCACAGGAATTTTGTACGACAGCATTTGTTTTTTATGTAATTTTTTTATTATGCCGATTTGAATATTCCGAAGGTGTAGAGAAGGGGAAGGGCAAGAATAAGAATATCACCGAAATTAAATCTGTGTGCGAATATGCTGCATAAAAGGGAAAGCAGGCATACTGCCGACATTATAAGTCCCCATATAAAGGCATTCTTTCGGGAGGAGCTGCGGTTTGATGTTAAGCCGTAAAATCCCATTGCTCCGAAACCGCCGCAGGTAACTGCTATTCCAAGAATGTTTCCGATAAATCCAAGCATTGTTCCCTGCCTTGCCATCGAAAATATGGCAAGCCCCATATAAAATCCGTGACCCGTAAGCACTCTTATTCCCATTATCAGGGAAACCAAAGCTATAAGCCCGCACAGCACGGAGGTTATGTCTATAAGCTTTCTCATTATTTTTCCTCATTTTTTAAATTTGCAGGTATGATATCTTCTGCATATTTTTATTATATCACATAAGGCGGAAATTGTCAATATCTGCCTTTTTCTGTTTGCTTTATTGTCAGGCAGGTAATGGCAATAAGATTTGGAAAAATAAGGAAAACATTTATTATATCCGAAAGTTCAAATAGAAAATTCAGGGAAATTGCTCCCGACACCGCTCCGCACAGGCAGAAAATGGTCTTGTACAACACAAAGGATTTTTTACCTTGTAAAAGATACTCAAGACATTTTTCTCCGTAACAGCACCAACCCAGCACTGCTGCCCAGGCAAACAGGCACACGCACAGGCATATAAAGATACCACCGCCCTTGCCGAAGCAAAGTGTGAAAGCTTCGGCAAGAGTCTCCTTTCCCGAGGACAGAATGGCGAGGGCGGTCAGGGTACAGCAGACTATGGTATCGAGAAACACCTCCAGTGCCGCCCATGCGCCCATACTTTCGGGTGATGAAAATCCCCCGTCGCTGTGGACAAGCACCGAGCTGCCCATTCCTGCTTCGTTTGAGAATATGCCACGTCTCAACCCCACCGATACGGCTTTTGATGCTGCCGCACCGAATATACCGCCTGCCGCAGCTTTGAATGTAAAGGCATCGGTGAGTATCTCACTAAATATTTCTGTGAGACTGCTTCCTGTCAGTATTATAAGTGCGATACAGCCCCCTGCATAGAGAAGC
>JAGAJF010000040.1 GCA_017829005.1 Oscillospiraceae bacterium
AACACATTACACGTTATGTGACTTAAATATAGTTTTATTTAATGGATATCCACCCATACTCTCATCTGATTTTCCCCACGATTTCCCCACAGGCTGTATGGAACGGCGTAAAGGGTGACAGGTGTTTTTTTAGGCGTTTCCGAGGAATAAAGCTCTCTCTGCGGCTCACGTCTATAACCTTTGACTGCTATCATTTCCGTGCCGCCAAGAAGGCCCTGGTCAAATCCCATAGGACGTATCTCTCCCTTTGTATCTGCCGACAGAGAGATAACGTCTCCCCCGTTGTCCGCTCCCTCGAAGCAGTAAACGAAAGGTCCTCTGCAAAGTGCTGCCTTGCCCGAAAGGGAGGGCACCTTTTCCGAGGCATATACAAAATGAGGAGTACCGTCAAGAGATATATTTATCCTGTCTCCGTCCGAAACGCTTATGTAAATATAGCCCTTTTCACATTCACAGGCAGCTTCCGAACCGTTTATGCTTACCGAATATTTTTTGCTCCAATGGGGTATCCTGACAGCAAGCCTGCCCTTTCCCGAAACGGTGTAGCATATCTCAAAGCCGTAGGGATATTCTGTCTCGCACAGAAGCTTTATGCCGTTTGAGAACGATACCTCTCCCGGGGCATACATATGGCAGTATACCGTATCGCCCTTTTCGCCATAGGCATACTGTCCCACCGAGGAAATGAGCCTTGCCGCATTGGGAGGACAGCAGGCGCAGGCATACCATTTGGGACGGGTCATAAGCACGTGTCTCTGCGTCTGTACCACACCCGTTATCCCCGGAACGGCTTCAAGGGGATTAACATAGAAAAACCTTTTGCCGTCAAGCTGAAATCCCGAAAGAACAGTATTGTAGAAAGCTCTCTCCATAATATCCCCGTATTCCCCGTCAACATCGTTTTCAAGCATACGGGAAGCGAAGAACATAAGCCCGATAGCGGCGCAGGTCTCGGAATATGCGGTGTCCGAGGGAAGGTCGTAATCGGCAGAAAAGGCTTCTCCGTGAACTGTGGAGCCAATTCCTCCCGTAACATACATACGCCTGTTCACAATGCTCTCCCAGAGACGGCGGCAGGCGGCAAAAAGCTCCTTGTCGTCCGTTTCCGAGGCAAGGTCTGCCATTCCCGTGTAAAGATATACCGCTCTTACGGCGTGTCCCGTTGCGTCTGACTGCTCACGGACAGGTCTGCCGCTTTGCTGATAATCGTGGTCACAGGGGTTGTTGCCCCAGACATACCAGTCCCTTGCAGCCTTTTCCTTTTCGTAGTATTCGGGGTCGGCTCCGCGGCAGTTTATAAAATGCTCCGCCAGCTCAAGACAATGAGAATTGCCCGTTACACGATACATTTTCATAAGGGCAAGCTCCACCTCGGGATGTCCCGGATAGCCGGGGTTATTTTCGGTGATAAAGCGGCGGTAGATATGCTCCGCATTTCTTTCCATAACATCAAGGAGAGTTCTCTTTCCCGTTGCTTCAAAATAAGCGCAGGCTGCCTCCATCATATGACCCGAGCAGTAAAGCTCGTGAGCCTCAAGAAGATTTGTCCACCGCTTTTCCCTGTCGGTTATGGTAAAGCGGGTGTTGAGATAGCCGTCCTCGTCCTGTGCGGCGGCTATAAGCCCGATAAGCCCGTCAGCCTTTTCTTCAAGCTCCTTGTCGGGGCAGAGTGCAAGGGAATATGCCGCCGCTTCTATCCATTTTGCGGCGTCACTGTCCTGAAAGACCATACCGTAAAAGCCGTCTCCCGTGTCCTCGCCCCTAAGCGCCCTGCCTGCGTTTATGAAATTGGCGATAACGTGGCTTTTCTCGGCGTCCTCCGCCTCGTCACACAGCACCTTGTACTGATATGGTATCATCTCTTTTCGGACAAGCTCGCAGTATCTGCCCATAAATCCCGAGGGGCGGTATGCGTTTACTGGTATCCTGTTCTGAGTTTTCATTTGTTATCACTCCATATTAAGAAATATCCTTGACATACGCTTTTATATGCATTATAATCTTATATAATACATAAATAAATAGATAATATTCTTAAAATTATGGAGGATAATCTTGAACGAGATAATTTTCAACAACACATCAATGCCCGTTGTGAGCGGCTGCGGTCTGCTGGCGGCTTCCGAGCCGTTTTATCATATTGACAGAACGGCGGATTTCAACGTGATGATATACGTCCTTGAGGGAGCAATTTATGTCACCGAAGATGAAACGGACTATGAAGTCACAAGGGGCGGACTGATATTTCTGAAAAACGGCATACACCATTTCGGCAAACGCGAGATACCAAGGGGAACAAGGTGGTTTTACGCCCATTTTTATATTAACGAAATCCCCGTTTACGAAAGCATTGCCGCTCCCCTGCCCAAGCACCTTGAGGGTCTTTCGGGCAGCGATACAGAGCAAAGGATAATGAATTTCTGTGACTTCTGCTCATCGGAAAACGGCACACGTGACAGATACATAAACCTGAGATTTGCAGAGCTTCTGTGCTTTCTAGCCTATAATGAAAATGAAAGCGACCCGCCCCCGAAGCTTTCGGACAGGATATGCGGATATCTCTCGGAAAACATCTCCGCTCCCTTTTGCGCAAAAGCTCTCGAGAGTGAATTTTTTCTCAGCTACAAGCGGCTTGCGGCGGTTTTCAAGGCGGAAAAGGGAATGTCAATGCAGCAGTATCACGACAGGCTTAAAATGGCAGAGGCATGCCGTCTGCTAAGCTCAACCCTGATGACTGTGGGAGAGGTTGCAATGGCGGCAGGGTATCAGGACCCTCTTTATTTCAGCAGGCGTTTTCGTGAGATGACAGGCTCAAGCCCCACCGAGTACCGAAGAGCGGCGGCTATGAAAATGTAAAAAAGGCTTTCGGAAAATATCCCGAAAACCTTTTCGCATATATCACTTTTGTGCGATCACAGCGCCGCTTAAACCGATATGTCCTCTTTCGCCCTCGGTATCTATCCGCCTGTTTCTGAAATAAACACCCAGATTTACAAGCACAATGGCAAGATTTAAAAAGTAAGCGGCAAGCACATAGTTTATCTGATGGGTCATAAGCTTTGCGGTTATTCCTGCTATATAGCCCGTTATGATAAGCATTATAAAGGGCAGGCTCATATTTTTTGCGGTACGTGCCTTGACAGCCTTGATTACATTTAAAGGCCAGGAAAATCCGAAGCAGACAAGCATTATTGTTTCTAAGATCGAACTCATAAATAACATATCCTTTCCCGTTTGGTTTTTTCTTTAGTTAATTAACTTTACTTATATTATACTCTTGACAAACGGGAAAGTCCAATATATAATTATACCATAATCAATAGTTTTGAGACTATCAATTTGAATGTATCAATAGATTTTATCAACGAATGATAAAAAAGTTATGCACATTTGCCGAATTTATTTGAAAGGAAGATAATATGGAGCTTTTGCAGCTGAAATATTTCTATGCCCTTGCCGCCACACAGCACGTGACCAAGACCGCCGAGCAGCTTCACATCGCCCAGCCCTCCCTCACCCAGACCATTCACCGCCTTGAAAACGAGCTGGGAGTGAAGCTTTTCAGAACAAGCGGCAGGAACATCGTCCTCACCGAGTACGGCGTATATCTCAGAGATAAGCTGGAACCCGTTTTGAAGAGCATAAGCGAGATACCCGAGGAGCTTCGTACCCTTGCAGGAGAGCGGAAAGATCTCATAAGGGTAAATGTGCTTGCCGCATCAAACCTCATTACCGACGCAATTATCGAATATCAGAAGCTGCATGGCAATGTGAGATTTCAGATACATCAGCACAACGAGGAGGAAAACTCGGACATCACCATCTTCACCCGTGAATTTTTCCGTCAGCCCCATAACACCAATGACAGGTATTACATTTTTACCGAGGAGATATTCCTTGCGGTGCCCAAAAGCTCACCCATCGCCATGCGTAAGAGCGTTTCCCTCAGTGAAATGTCCGACAGAAAATTTATCGCTCTGGCAGGCTCAAAGGGGCTTCGCTCCATCTGCGACAGATTTTGCCTGCAGGCAGGCTTCCGCCCCGATGTGATATTTGAAAGCGACAGCACATCGGCGGTCAAAAACCTTATCGGCGCAAATATCGGAGTGGGCTTCTGGCCCCATTACACCTGGGAAAAGCCCGATGAAGGCTCAATGGCGCTTATCCCCATCTCCGACCCTGTATGCAGGAGAGATATTATAATCCGTCTTCACAGCGACTGTGCTGACCACCAAGAAGCGGTGCGGTATTTTGAATATCTTACAGATTTTTTCGACAGATTAAAAAAATAATTTTCATATCATCAGCCGCAAACGTTTTCATATGTTGACAAAATAAATAAAAAGAGATATAATTGATAAAAAGATTTGTATAAAAATTTGGAGGATAAAATGAACGGCATTACATTAGTCGTCCTTGCAGCGGGAATGGGTTCACGCTTCGGCAAAAGAATAAAGCAGCTTGAGCCTGTGGGTCCCAAAGGAGAGCTGCTCATTGATTATTCTGTCAGGGACGCCATTGAAGCAGGCTTTGACAGGGTTGTATTTATCATCAGACGGGATATTGAGAAGCTGTTTAAGGAAACTATAGGCGACCGTATCTCAAAGCTTATTAAAACGGAATATGTATATCAGGAAATAAATGAGCTGCCCTTCAGAAAAGATGATTTTCCGGACAGGACAAAGCCCTGGGGAACAGCTCAGGCAATATACTGCTGCAGAAACGTTATAAACGGAAATTTCGCCGTTATCAACTCCGATGATTATTACGGCAGAGAGTCATTTAAGCTCCTTGCGGATTTTCTCAAATCTCCCGACGCTTCCGCCTGCTCGGTGGGATTTGTGCTGAAAAATACCCTGTCGGATAACGGCACAGTCAACAGGGGCATATGTCGCATTGACGAAAAGGGGCTTCTTGCGGCGGTGGAAGAGACCAAAAAAATACAAAGAGACACCGATGGCGTGATACGCGGGCTAAGAAACGGCTCCCCTGTCGTGCTTGACGAAAACGACATCGTATCAATGAGTATGTGGGGCTTTACTCCCGATTTTACACAGCGTCTCACCGCAAGCTTTACGGACTTTATAAGACCGCTTCCTTCGGGTGACTGTTCCGCCGAGCTTACCATTGCCGATGCGGTGGACAGGGAAATAATGAATAACGGCTACGATATCCGCAATATACCCACACAGAGCAGGTGGTTCGGAATTACCTATGAAGCCGACACAGAGCTTGTCAGACAGGCTCTGAGAGACCGCCGATAAAATAATTTAAGCTGTCCGAAAGTGTTCACAGGCTTTCGGACAGCTTTTTCATTTTATTTCACCTCAAACGGCTCTCCTATGCTTTCGCAAAGCGCCTTTACCGCTTCGGGTATCTCGGGACGAAACTCAAGAAACCATTCTATGCTTTCCTTAATGTATTTACGTCTGAAATCTATATCCGCCGTAAATGCGCTTCTGAGATTATGGAGCCTGTCCGCTCCCTTCACCGCATAGGCAATGGGGTCTGACTTTATCCCCAAGATATATTCGGACATAACATAGCCCTCTTTTTTTGTCAGGAGCTTTACCGCCCGAAGCACCCTTTCACCGCCGAAGGCTTTGATTTCCTGCTCTGTGGCGTCGGTGTCCTCAAGGAGATCGTGAAAAAGGGCTGTAATAAGATATTCCTCGTCCATTCCCTGCTCACGAAGTATATCCGCAACGGCGGCAGGATGGGTAATGTACGGCTCTCCCCCCTTGCGAAGCTGTCCCTCATGCTTTTTTGCGGCAAATTCATAGGCTGCAGCGTATTTTTCGGACATAACGCACTGCTCCTTTCAAGTTTTCGGATATCATTCCTTTTTATCATCATCGGGGAGATTTTTCTCGCCCTCGTAAATATCACAAACCTTGTACTCCTCATTTTGTGGCGGAGTTTCCTTATTTTCCCTGCCAAGGAGCCTGTCAACCGCAGCGGCAATTTTCGGGAGATAAACAGTCACTATGCAGATAAGTACCATTGCGGCAATTCCCGAAAGCAGCATAGCCCATGCGGGAGCGGCATTCTGTGCGCTGCCCCCCACGGCTTCGCTCTGCTCTGTGACAGTTGTTTCGGTGTAAGCTTCTTCGCCGGTCATTTTTATATTCCTCCATAATATTATGCTATGGTAATAATTATACCACATAAAAGATATGATTTTCAACCAATTCACCAAAATTTCTGCCCAAATTTTTATGTCAAAATCCACAAAAGCGCCTTGATTTTCTTCTCAAAATATGATAGAATAATATAAAATCATTGCTATAAAGCAATAAAGGAGAAAGAAAGATGAATCCAAGAATAGGAATAAGACCCGTCATTGACGGAAGGCAGTTCGGGATAAGAGAATCTCTCGAAGTGCAGACAATGAATATGGCAAAGTCCGCAAAGGAGCTTATCGAAAGCAGTCTCCGATATCCCGACGGCACTCCCGTTGAATGCGTTATCGGTCCGTGCACCATAGGCGGCGGTGCGGAAGCCTTTAAGACAGAGGAATTTTTCAGCACCCAGAATGTGTGCGCAACCCTTTCCGTAACCCCCTGCTGGTGCTACGGAATGGAAACTATGGACACAAATCCTATGACCGTAAAGGCTGTATGGGGCTTTAACGGCACAGAGCGCCCGGGTGCCGTTTATCTTGCGGCTATTATGGCGGCTCATGCCCAGAAGGGTCTGCCTGCCTTCGCAATTTACGGCAGAGACGTGAAGGACGCCGATGACACCTCTATCCCCGAGGACGTAAAGGAAAAGATACTCACCTTTGCAAAGTGTGCCGTGGCTGTGGGCTGTATGAGAAACAAGGCATATGTTAACATCGGCGGCGTGGCTATGGGCATTGGCGGCTCCTACTGCAATGCGGATTTTATGCAGCATTATCTCGGTATCCGTCCCGAGTGGGTGGATATGACCGAGATACTCAGAAGAGTGAAGCTTGGCATCTATGACAAGGAGGAATATGAGAAAGCCCTTGCATGGACGAAGGCGAACTGCCCCGAGGGTATGGATATAAACACCGCTCCCAATCAGGGGAATCCCGATGTTATGAGCAAGGAGGAGCAATGGGAATTCTGCGTTAAGATGACCCTTATCATACGTGACATTATGCTCGGAAATGAAAAGCTGGACGAAATGGGCTGGCACGAGGAGGCAAACGGCAGAAATGCCATATTCGGCGGCTTCCAGGGTCAGAGACAGTGGACAGACTGGCTTCCCAACGCTGATTTTGCCGAGTCCATTCTGAATACTACATTTGACTGGAACGGAAACAAGCGTCCCTCCATACTTGCCACCGAGAATGACGGTCTTAACGGAACGGCAATGCTTTTCGGAAATCTTCTCACGGGAACAGCTTCAATATTTGCCGATGTGCGTACATACTGGAGCCCCGAGGCTGTTGAAAGAGTTACGGGTATCAAGCCCACAGGAAAGGCTGCAAACGGCTTTATCCACCTGATAAACTCGGGCGCTGCCGCTCTTGACGGAACGGGTGCCGCCAAGGACGATAACGGAAACGGCGTTATGAAGCCTTGGTGGGACGTTACCGAGGAGGATAAGAAGAATATCCTCTCAAATGCGGATTGGTGTCAGGCAAATCTCGGGTATTTCAGAGGCGGCGGATTTTCCTCCCACTTTAAGACCATTGCGGAAATGCCCGTTACAATGATACGAGTTAATATCATAGACGGCGTAGGACCCGTTCTCCAGCTTGCGGAAGGCTATACCGTTGTTCTCCCCGATGAGATACACAAGCCCCTTGACCAGCGCACCGACAAGACATGGCCAACTACCTGGTTCGTGCCAAATCTTGTGGAGGGCAAAGCGGCGTTCAAGGACGTTTACTCGGTAATGGCAAACTGGGGCGCAAATCACGGCTCCCTCACCTACGGTCATATCGGAAGAGAGCTTATCGCCCTTGCCTCAATGCTCCGTATACCCGTAGCAATGCATAATGTTCCCGACGACAGGATATTCCGTCCTCACTGCTGGAGCGGATTTGGCACAGCAGACCTTGAGAGCGCTGATTACAGAGCCTGCGGTCATTTCGGACCTCTTTACTAATCATAAGCATAATTTATTATTATCTGAGTGGCGAGTCGCTGGGAAAACAGCGGCTCAGTCTATGCCTGACCGTATATTTTTTGAACTGCGGTCGAAAAAACACTTGCCAAATCAAACATTTTATGGTATAATGGCAATAGCACGGAAATTTTTTCCGATCCCCCGTTTCAGAAAGGATTGTAAAAATATGTCAAATTCTCCCGAGTGGATAAAAAAGTCCGCTGTTTACCACATCTACCCTATGGGCTTCTGCGGCTGTGAAAGAACAAGAGCAGAGCTGGGCAGCGAGCCTGTTCACCGTATCAAAAAGATAATCGAGTGGATACCTCATCTTAAAGCTATGAACATAAACGCCGTTTATCTCGGACCCATCTTTGAGTCTGCGGCTCACGGCTATGACACCTCGGATTACACCAAAATTGACGCCCGTCTCGGCACAAACGAGGATTTTACCGAGGTATGCGAGGCTCTCCACAAGAACGGTATCAGAATTATCCTTGACGGAGTTTTCAACCACGTGGGCAGAGAGCATCACGCCTTTCTCGATGTGAAGCAGAACAGAGAACGCTCCCGTTACTGCGGCTGGTTCTGCGGACTGAATTTCGGCGGAAATTCCTCCTATAACGACGGCTTCTGGTACGAGGGCTGGAACAACTGCTATGACCTTGTAAAGCTCAACCTGAAAAACGGCGAGGTGGTTGATTATCTGCTGAACGCCGTTAAGATGTGGATAGAGAAGTGGGACATTGACGGCATACGCTTTGATGCGGCAGACTGTCTCGACCCCGAATTCATCAAGCGCATACATTCCTTTACACGCTCCTTAAAGCCCGATTTCTGGCTTATGGGCGAGATAATCCACGGCGATTACAGAAGATGGGCAAACCCCGAGATGTTCGACTGCGTTACCAATTACCAGTGCTACAAGGGAATTTACTCCTCACACAACGACCGCAACTATTTTGAGATCGCACACTCCATCGAGTATCAGATGGGTCAGTACGGCGACACATATATGTACAACTTTGTGGATAACCACGATGTTGCAAGGCTTGCAAGCCAGCTTACCGACTATGACAGGATATACTGCTGCTACACCCTTCTTTACACAATGTACGGCGTTCCCTCCATTTATTACGGAAGTGAATTCGGCATAAAGGGTGAGAAGGGCAGAGGTGCAGACGCTGATATGGCTATCCGTCCCTGTCTGGAGCTTGACGATATCCCCGGAAGAGACGACAAGCTCCTTGCACATATCTCCGCTCTGGGCGCTATCAGAAACGAGTTCCCTGCTGTTCAGTCAGGCTCCTACAAAAAGCTTGACCTGAAAAATCAGACCTTCCTCTATCAGCGTGAAAAGGACGGTCAGGTGGTTTACATTGCCCTTAACATCAGCGACGGGGACTATACCTTCAACATTCAGACAGGTGCAAATGCCCTTGCAGACCGTCTTTCGGGCAAGCATTTCACCGCTTCAAACGGCAGCGTGAGCGTTACCGTTCCCCAAAATCACTCTATGGTGCTTGTGGACGCAAACATTCCCGTTTCCGAGAAGACTGCTCCCGCTGCGGAGACTATTCCCGAACCCGTTAAGGCAGAACAGTCTGCTCCCGCACCCGCTCCTCAGCCCGTTCCCGAAAAGCCTGCTCCCGTTCCCGAGCAGCCTAAGGAAGAGGCTAAGCCCGTTCAGAAGGGCACTCCCTCCGCAGGAATACCCGAGGGCAGAAAGATAGTTATCGGCGGTCATTACAAGCATTTCAAGGGCGGCGATTACGTTGTTCTCAATGTGGCATACGACCACGAGACAATGGAAAAGCAGGTAGTTTATATGCAGGTTTATGACAAGCCCAGAGTATGGGTAAGACCTCTTTCTATGTTCCTCGAGGACGTTAACGACAACGGAAATATAAAGCCCAGATTTGAATTTATTGGTATGGCTGAATAAAAAAGCAAGCGCTGTGCGGCACTCATTCGCACAGCGCTTTTTTATCTTCCCGAAAGCTCTTTAAGCTTAGCTCTGATAAGCTCTAAGGCGTTTTCGGGGCTGACCGCTTGGGAAACGGCTGTCTCCATCGGGCAGAAGCCCGTTCCGGAGCGGTTTATTATGGCTTCGGCAAGGGTATCATACTCTATGGAAATACCATATCTTTCCATAACTTCAACAGCCCTACGGCTTATGACCCCCGCATAAAGCTCCTTTACGTCAAGAAGCACATACAAATACGCCGCAGCTGCTCCAACTACCTTATCCGCCGCCGAATAGCCCTCAAGGGGCTTTCCATCGTCAATAAGCTCAAGCAGGGGCTTTACTCCCCTTTCACGACTTGTTATCGTTTCATTGCCTTTTACTGCCGCAAGGGGCAATGCCTGCTCATTTAGCATTGATACGGCTTTTTTCATATTCTCCGTCAAGCTTATCACTTCCTTTTAATTTTATTATAGCACATTTTACGGATAAGTTAAAATGGTTAACCGTTTAAAGAATAAATAATAAATAATAAAGTTTGTGAACGTGGTAGCATTTGACATAATCAAAGGGATATGATAAAATAATAGTTACAGAAAAATCCCAAAAAGGACAGGAAATATATGAACGAACGGCTTGACTGGCTCAGAGAAAAAACATATCTGCTCACCACCGCCCCAGGGGTGTATCAGATGAAGGACAAGACGGGGCATATCATATATATCGGCAAGGCGAAAAATCTCCGCAACAGAGTTTCCTCCTATTTTGCAAAGACCCCTAACCACACTCCCAAGGTGGCGAAAATGGTGGAAAATGTCTATGACTATGATTTTATCGTCACAAAATCGGAGTATGAAGCGCTGGTGCTTGAATGTTCCATGATAAAGCAGCACTCGCCCAAATATAATATCCTGCTCAAGGACGACAAGGGCTACAGCTATATCCGCATTTCTCCGCCCCCCTATTCACGGATAACCGCCGAGCTGCAGAAGCCCTCAAGCGGCGAGCTGCTGGGTCCTTACACCAGCACCTTTGTGACAAAGCAGGCAGCGGCGGAGGCAAACAGGGTATTTATGCTCCCCACCTGCAAAAAACAATTTCCACGAGATATAGGCAAAAGCAGACCCTGTTTAAATTTTCAGATAAAGCGGTGTATGGGGGTATGTACGGGAAAAATTTCCCAGGAGGAATATGCGGATATCATAAAGGAAGCCGTTGACTATATCAAAAACGGCTCAGAAGCTTCCGTTGAACGGCTCACCGCTCAGATGAACGAGGCGGCGGAGCGGCTTGAATTCGAGCTGGCGGCAAAGCTCAGAGACCGCATAAGTGCCATATCCCGTGCGGCGGACTGTCAGAATATCATTGCCGAAAAGCTCCCCGACACTGATGCTGTGGCAATTGCACGAAACAACGGAGAAGCCTGTGCGGCGGTAATTATGTACCGTGGTGGACGGCTTTTTGACAGAGCGGAATATTTTCTCGGCGAGGACGATACGGAAAGCGCAATGCTTGAGGATTTTGTGACACAGTATTATTCGGGAGGACGGGAAATTCCCCGAAATATCGTTCTCGGGACGGAGATACAGGACATTGAGGACGTTGAACGGCTCCTTCGTGAACGCTCGGGACGTGCGGTGGACGTTATGCAGCCACAGAGGGGACGGTTTATGCGCCTTGCGGAAATAGCAAAAGCAAATGCAGAGGAGTATCTTTCAATCAGAGTGGGACGCACTGCCGCAGAGATATCCGCCCTTGAGACTCTTGCCAAAATGCTTGGACTGAAAAAAACGCCCCTATACATCGAGTCCTACGATATCTCAAATCTCGGCTCGGCGGATATGGTGGCGGGTATGATAGTTTTCGAGAATGGCAGACCCTGCAAGAAAATGTACAAGCGGTTTTCAATCAAGGAAAATCTTGTTCAGAACGACCTTGCCTGTATGCAGGAGGTGCTTCGCAGGCGGTTTAACCATTACCTTGACCCCGAGGAGACGGACGAGGGCTTCAAGCGGCTCCCCGACCTTATTCTCCTTGACGGCGGCAGAAATCAGCTTGCCGCGGTAAATGAGGTACTGTGGGAAATGGATATAGATGTTCCCGTTTTCGGAATGGTGAAGGACAACAATCACCGTACCCGAGCCATAACCGCAGACGGCGGAGAGATAAGCATTTCCGAGACAAAAGCCGCCTTTATGCTTGTCACCCGCATACAGGACGAGGTCCACCGCTTTGCAATAACCTATCAGCGGAAAAAGCATAGAAAATCCTCCTTTGAGCTTGGCATCACAAGCATAAAGGGTATCGGTGAGAAGCGTGCATTGAAGCTCCTTACAGCCTTCAAGACCACCGAGGCGCTGAAAAAAGCCACCCCCGAGGAAATCGCTCAGGCGGCTGGCATTAGTGAAAATGCTGCAAAAGATGTCTATGATTTTGTGCGAAATTCTCTTTGAAAATTCATTGTTTGTTATAGAAAATTATTTTTTTATGGGGTATAATAGATATTGTATATTGTAATCATTTTGTAATCTTTGTAATCTTTGTAATTTTTAGAAAAAAGGAGGCGTATTCTGTGCGAGTTATCACAGGCATTGCCAGAGGACGCAAGCTTAAAACTCTGGAGGGCGAGGATGTCCGTCCCACCACCGATATGGTCAAGGAAGCCATTTTTTCCATAATTCAGTTTGATATAGAGGGAAGCGTTATCCTGGATCTGTTCTGCGGCTCGGGTCAGCTGGGTATCGAGGCCCTTTCAAGAGGTGCCAAATACTGCCGCTTTGTGGACAAAAGCCAGGCGTCGGCAGAGTGCGCCAGAGAAAATATCGCTGCCTGCGGCTTCAAGGACGAGTGCGGAATTACCGTCAGCGACAGCCTTGATTTTCTCAGGGGCGTGAGAATGACCTTTGATATCGCCCTTCTCGACCCCCCCTACAGAAACGGACTTATCGAAAAGGCAATGCCCCTGCTTGAGAGCAAAATGTCCGACAGAGGCATCGTTGTCTGCGAACACGAAAAGGGACTTGTCCTCCCCGATGAGTACGGCAAGCTGAAAAAAGCCAAGACCTACCGCTACGGCAAGATCGAGGTAACAGTTTACAGAGTTCCTATGCCCAATGAGGAAGAGGAATAAATTGTCATTTTTGAAAGGAAATGATCCGCTTGAGAATAGCAGTCTGCCCGGGAAGCTTTGACCCGGTGACCTTCGGTCATCGTGACATTATTCACAGGGCTTCTATGCTTTTTGACAAGGTGATCGTGCTGGTTGCGGTCAATTCACAGAAAAACCCCTCCTTTACTCCCGAGGAAAGAGTGGCGCTTATAAAAAAAGTCACCCGTGAGCTTCCCAATGTGGAGGTTGACGTGTGCTACGGACTTATCGCCGACTATGTGCGGAAGGTGGGCGCTGTGGCTATAGTAAAGGGTCTCAGAGCCGTTACCGACTTTGAATACGAATTTCAGATGGCTCTTGTGAACAGGAACATCTATGACGGCGCAGAGACTGTATTCCTTACCACCAGCTCGGAAAATATGTACCTCAGCTCCAGCGTGGTAAAGCAGGTTGCATTTTACGGGGGAGATATCAGCAAATTCGTTCCCCGCTGCATTTTAAAGGATATCGAGGAAAGGCTGTGTCCCAACAAGCAGCCGGCCCCCGATGATAAGACCCAATAATAAATATCCGAGGACAGAACAAAGGCATCTCTTGCCTCTTGCCTCTGAAACCTCTTGCTTCTAATAAACCGCCCGTCGGGCAGATCGGAGAATATAAAATGGCAGAGCTTATGATTGAAGATTATCTTGACGCAATGGACGAAATCCTCGATAAGGCGCAGTCGTTCCCCCTCTCTGCAAAGAAATCCCTTGTGGACGTGGATCAGCTGAGAGAATGTATCGACCATATAAGAATGAATATCCCCACCGAGGTGAAGCAGGCGAAGAAGATCGTTTCCGAGCGCAAATCCATTATCGACGAGGCAACAAGGCAGGCGGA
>JAGAJF010000041.1 GCA_017829005.1 Oscillospiraceae bacterium
ACCGATATGATTGAGGTGGGAGTTTACGCAATCGATGAAGATAACACTGAGCTTGTATTCTCAATGTTTACAGAGCCTTCCGGCACTCCTATGGCTTCTTTGTTTGTATACAACCCCGACGGCAGCGGCGATGTTATCTGCGGTTCTTATACTACCGAAACCGAAACCGATGAAAACGGAATTACCTGGACTTTACTTACAGGTTCCGATGTTTACACAGAGCAGACTTTTGAGATCGGTTTTGCAGAAACAGAGGACGGACAGGTATTTATATTGAACACTGCGGGTGCGGTATATGAGGGACAGTATCTCACCGCTGATGAAACAGTAGTGTACATGGGAACGCCCATTGAAACAGGCTATCTACGGTCGGAAATGCCGATTTTACGTTGCTTGAGCAAAAGAGCATCACAATTGTATGTGGTGCTCTTTTGTTATATGATCATTATAACGAGTACTTCTATTGGATATAAATATCAATACTGATGGCATTATAATTGCTGCAGTCAAGAGGAAACTTACCGTCAACAGCAATGCAGGCGATATTGACCGCTATAATCAGATGTGCTTTGATGCTTGTCATCTGAAATAATGGTCTGATCTTGCTGTTGTGCAGTTTTTTTTGTAACGAAACATATTAAAATGATTTTTTTGTTTAGTGCGAAACATCAAAAATCCTTCCAAAGTATTGCCAAAAACGATCATTTATGATAAACTCTGCTTATCGGAAACGTTACCGATAACGTTTCCGATAAGCATGGTTTTCAAAAGGTGGTGAAATGTTATTGACTATAAAAGATATTGCAAGGATATCCGGCTGTGCAGTAAGCACTGTTTCAAGAGCACTTAACGATCACCCCGATGTAAATCCCGAAACCAAGGAACGGATCTGCAGGATAGTCAAGGAGTATAATTACTGTCCTAACCGCAACGCCAAGTTTTTAAAGCAGTCATCGGGAAAAAACGTATTGCTTATAGCCAAGGGAAATGTAAATCTGTTCTTTACTCCCATACTTGAGCAGTTACAGTCCTCGGCAGGAAAAAAAGGATTATCCGTTACTGTCAGCTACATAAGTGAAAATGACAACGAGATAACCGAGGCGTTTCGTCTGTGCGAAGAAATGAAGCCCATAGGAATTATATTTCTCGGCGGAAATGTCTGCATTTTTCAAAGGGATTTTTCAAAACTTACTATTCCCTGCGTCCTTTGCACAGCATATGCGGGAAAGCTCGGATTTGAAAATCTTTCATCGGTAAGCGTAAACGACTTTCAGGGCGGTAAAGCTGCGGCGGCTAAACTTTGTGAGCTTGGTCATCGCAGGATAGGGATATTGAGCGGCGATAATAAATCTGCAGGTCCATTCTGCGAGCGATTCAGCGGTATATGCAATGCCCTGTCCGAATACGGCATAAACGAAGCCGAAAGGTTCACAGAGATATGTGAGTTTTCCTTCAGATCGGCATATGAGAAAGCTTATAAGCTTATTTTGGAACATAGTGATCTAACGGCGGTGATCGCAATGTCGGATATAATTGCAATAGGTGCTGTAAGGGCGTTTTGCGATATGAAACTTAAAATTCCCGATGATATTTCCGTTATCGGCTTTGACGGACTGGAGCTTGCGGATTTTTACACTCCGAGGATAACGACATTTCATCAGCCTGTTGAAAAGCTTGCCGACATATCGGTAAAGATGCTTGTTGAAATGATAGAAAATAATGACGAAGCATCACATATTCTGCTTGATGCGGAATATGTGAGCGGCGAAACCACAAAGGAAAGAGGGATATTATGAGAAAAAGTGGAATTTTATTTCATATTTCCAGCCTGCCTAATGATTACGGCATAGGAACAATGGGTAAAGAAGCTTACGAATTTGTGGATTATCTGGAAGAGTGCGGGCAGTCGCTCTGGCAGATACTTCCACTGTCACCCACAAGCTACGGTGATTCACCGTATCAGAGTTTTTCCATATATGCAGGCAATCCTTATTTTATCAGTCTTGAAGTTCTTGAAGATGAGGGACTGTTGAAAAAAGAGGAATATGCAGATATAAAATGGCGTGAAAATGAGAGATATATTGACTATGGCACGATATATGATAACATTTATGTGGTTTTGAAAAAAGCATATCTTCGTTTTATAGATAATGCAGATATGAAAAGCTCACTTGAAAGGTTTTCGGCGGATAACCCGTGGGTAGAGGAATATGCTCTTTTTATGGCACTCAAAACAGTTCACGACGGCAGACCCTGGAACGAATGGGAAGAACCTTTGCGTATGCGAGAAACAGCTGCTCTTCGGGCAGCACGTGAACAGTATGCCGATGAGATAGATTTTCAGAAATTTATGCAGTATAAGTTTCTTGAACAATGGGAGCGGTTAAAGGCTTATGCAAACAAAAAGGGTATAAAGATAATCGGGGATATTCCCATTTACTGCGCATATGACAGCTGTGATGTATGGTGCGAACCAAGGCTTTTTGAGCTAGACGAAAACAGGGTTCCCGTTGTTGTGGCAGGCTTTCCTCCAGACTGTTTTTCGGCGGACGGTCAGCTCTGGGGAAATCCCATATACAACTGGGAGCATATGAAAAGTGAAAATTACAACTGGTGGACAGAGCGTATCGCATATGCAAAAAAGCTTTATGATATAGTCAGAATAGACCACTTTATCGGCTTTGAAAGATATTATGCTATACCATACGGTGACACCACCGCACGAAACGGCGAGTGGAGGCAGGGTCCATCATTCGGGCTGTTTAACGAGATAATAAAACGAACAGGCAAGGGAAATATCATTGCCGAAGATCTTGGAATAGTAACTCCCGCAGTTCGCAGGCTGTTAAAAAAGACAGGTTATCCCGGAATGAAGGTGCTGCAGTTCGCATTTGACCCCACAGGGGAAAGCGAATATATGCCTCAGAATTACAGCAGCTCAAACTGTGCTGTATATACGTCCACTCATGACAGCGATACCGCTTTAGGGTGGGTAGAACATAATAAAAGGAGGGATAATAAATTTTGTCGTGAATATCTGAATGTCAGAAAAAATGCTGATATTCCTTATGCACTTATCAGAATGGCGTGGCAGAGTACCGCAGACATTGCAATGACCACCATTCAGGAACTGTGCGGTTATGGCAGCGAGGCAAGAATAAACATACCTTCGACGATCGGCAATAATTGGAGATGGAGAGCAGTCAAAACGGATTTTTCAAAGGAAAATGCGGATATGCTCAGACGTCTTACCGAAATATGCAACAGAAAGGAAAAGTAAGCTATGGTAATCGAAAATTTACAGTCAAAAATCAGGGCAGAGCTTGAAAAGAACTGCGGAAATACCGAAAAATCCACTCCCGAACAGCTTCACAACGGTGTTTCTTCGGTGGTTATGAATGAGCTTAGACCAAAGTGGGAAAAAAGCAGGACAGCTCACGACAGTGCAAGAAAGGCAAGCTACCTTTCAATGGAGTTTCTTGTTGGCAGAGCGATTTATAATAATATGCTTTGTCTTGGCATTACCGAGGAGGTTTCCAAAGCACTTGAAGCTATGGGAACGGATATAAATGATATGGAGGAGATAGAGGACGCAGCACTCGGAAACGGAGGTCTGGGACGGCTTGCAGCCTGCTTTCTGGATAGTGCAGCATCTCTTTCACTTCCGCTTGACGGCTATGGTATCCGCTACAAATACGGACTTTTCAAGCAGAGTATCAAAAATGGTTTTCAATGTGAGGAATCCGATGACTGGTCCCGTTTCGGAGATCCCTGGAGCATAAGACGTGACAGCGAATCAGTTACAATTCATTTTGCTGATTTTGATGTAAAAGCTGTTCCCTATGACTATCCCATTATCGGCTATAACTGCGATAACATCGGGACACTCCGTTTATGGCAGGCTGAAACAGATAATGAGTTTGATTTTGGACTCTTTAACAGCGGAAAATTCGCCGAAGCAAGCGAGTTTAAACGACGTGCAGAGGATATTTCGAGGGTGCTTTATCCCAATGATGAAACCGATGAGGGGAAAAAGCTTCGATTAAGGCAGGAATACTTTTTCAGCGCAGCTGCAGTTGCCGACCTTATGAGAAAGCACCGTAAGCTATTTGGAAGTATGGAAAGCTTCGCAGACTACAACGTTATTCAGCTTAACGATACACACCCTGTTATCGCAATTCCCGAACTTATCCGCAGGCTTATGAACGAGGAAGGATATTGCTTTGAGAAGGCATTTGAAACAGCCAGGAAGGTGTTCTGCTACACAAACCACACTATTATGGCAGAGGCACTCGAAAAGTGGAATTTACGCCTTATCAAGGAGATCCTCCCCGATATATACAGCATTATCATTATGATAAACGAGCATTTTCACTCCGAAACAATAAGGAAAAATGTTTCTGCAGACAGCAGAGATAATATGCGTATTATAAGCGGCGACACTGTTCATATGGCCAATATGGCTGTTTACGGTTCATCTTATGTAAACGGTGTTGCGAAAATACATACGGAGCTTCTGAAATCCACTGTATTAAAGGACTGGTATGAGCTTTATCCCGAACGTTTTCAAAACAAGACAAACGGTATCACACAGAGAAGGTGGCTTGCACTCTGTAATCCCGAGCTTTCGGCACTTATCACCGAGCTGCTGGGCGATGAAGGCTGGATAACCGATCTTGACCGACTTTCGGAGCTGAAAAAATATGCCGAGGATGAAAGGGTGCTGGGAAGATTTATTGATATAAAGGCTTCAAACAAGCGCCGTCTTGCAAAGTACATTTCTGAAAACGAGCATATTGACGTTGACCCCGATATGATATTCGATATTCAGATAAAGCGTTTACACGAATACAAACGTCAGCTTATGAATGCTCTTTCCATACTTTATCTTTACTTTGAGATAAAAGAGGGCAATGTAAAGGATATTGTTCCTACAGCTTATATTTTCGGTGCAAAGGCTGCACCCGGATATTATCGTGCAAAGGGAATAATCAAGCTTATCGGCGAGATAGGCAATCTTGTTAATTCCGACCCCGATACAAAGGATCTTATCAAGGTAGTTTTTATCAGCAATTATCGTGTTACCTATGCTGAAAAGCTTGTTGCTGCCGCCGATGTTTCGGAGCAGATATCTATGGCGGGAACAGAGGCTTCGGGAACGGGTAATATGAAGCTTATGCTGAACGGTGCGGTAACTCTCGGTACACTTGACGGTGCAAATGTTGAGATAGCCGAGGAAGCGGGAGCGGAGAATAATTATATCTTCGGAGCAACAGTTGATGAGCTTGAAAAAATTCTCCCCGAATATGATGCCCGTGCTGCGGCGGAAAATGACCCGAAAATAAAGCGTGTTCTTAATGCCCTTATTGACGGCACACTTAACGATAACGGCACAGGTATGTTCAGAGAGCTTTATTTCTCACTTATGGACGGTGCAAGCTGGCATAAGCCCGACAATTATTATGTTATAGGTGATCTGAAAAGCTATGTTGAGGCAAAGCTGAAGGTAAATGCCGACTATAAGGACAAAATTGCTTTTGCGAGAAAGTGTTGGCTCAATATGTGCAGCGCAGGCAAGTTCAGTTCCGACAGAACTATTGCCGAATATGCAGAAGAAATCTGGAATATCAACAGGATATAGTTATTTTGCATAATGTAAGTTGGTGATGTTTTGTTAATAGTTACAAACTTACAAAAATAGTGCAAAACGATAAAAAAAAATAGTGAAAATGCTTGACAAACTTAAAACGTGGTGTTATACTATAACTAGAGTTTCGAAACAAAAATAAATGGTATCGAAACAATCGGAAAATTAACCACAATGATATGGGAGGAAAATAATATGAAGAAAAGAATTATAAGCTCACTTACAGCAATGCTTCTTACAGGAACTATCTTTACAGCTTGCGGAAGTACCGCAGAAAGCGGTGATGCTTCTGCCGCAGGTTCGGGAGATACAGTTACACTTACAGTCTGGGGTTCTCAGGAAGGTCAGCCTTTCCTCAAGAGAATGTGTGAATCCTTTGCAGCAGCAAATCCCGATAAGAATTATGTTTTCAACTATGGTGTAGTAAGTGAAGCTGATGCAAAAAAGGAGTTGCTCAAGGATGTTTCGGCAGGTGCCGATGTTTTCGGATTTGCTTCCGACCAGACAGGTGAGCTTGTTTCCGCAGGTGCTCTTTACAGAGTGACAAAGAATAAGGACCAGATCGTTGCAAACAATACAGCACCCTCGATACAGTCAGCTACCGTTGACGGTGAGCTTTACGGCTATCCTTACGTTTCGGATACATATTTTATGTATTATGATAAGTCAAAGTTTACAGAGGAAGAAGTGCTTTCTCTTGATACAATGCTCGCAAAGGATATCCCGGGCACAACAACAAACTTTGCATTTGATACCGACAACGGCTGGTATCAGTCATCATTTTTCTTCGGAGCAGGCTGCAAGCTCTTTGGCGATGATGGCACAGATCCCACAATGTGCGATTTTAACAATGACAGAGGTATGCTCGCAGGTGAATATCTCATTGATCTTGTAAAAAATCCAAAGTACGGTGCCAACTTTGACGATGGACTTATCAAGGCAGGCTTTGCAGACGGTTCCATTGCAGCAGCCGTAACAGGCACATGGAATGCAACTGATATTCAGGCTTCTCTCGGTGATAATTACGCAGCTACAAAGCTCCCCAGCATTAAGCTTTCAAACGGTGAAGAAGTACAGCTTGGCGGTATGGCAAACTTCAAGATTATGGGTGTAAATGCCGAAACAAAGAATCCGCTTGATGCTATGGCACTTGCAGAATGGCTTACAAATTACGATAATCAGGTCATCAACTTTGAGGAACGTTCACTTGCTCCTACAAATGTTGAGCTTGCAAATGATACTGAAAAGCTTTATTCCAACGCAGCAGTTGCTGCTCTTGCTCAGCAGGCACAGCACGCAACAGTTCAGACTTCCATTCCTCAGTGCGGAAACTACTGGACTCCCGCAGAAGCATTTGGTCAGGATCTTATCGCAGGCAATATCACAAGAGATAATCTTCAGGAAAAGCTTGATAAGTATGTAGAATCTGTTCTTTCAGCTCTTACAAGCGAATGATTTCGGTAATCATTTTCTCCTTAAAATAAAGCTTGTTATCCGCAGTATTATTTGCGGATAACGGCTTTAAACAAATCCCCGGACTGACCGGGTATTTGTTTAAGGCTATATCATAGGCAAAAAATATTGAAAGCGGAGGGATCAATATGACAGAGGCGGAATACTACATCTTACCCTGGTATAAGAAGCTTATCTGTAAAGCGAGCGGTGCCTTGAAAAAAACGGGAAGAGGACTTGTGCGTTTTTTTCAAGGCATACCCGGAGCAGTTTTATCTTTATTCAGGAAGCTTGGAAACGGATTTAAGAACTATGGAATGACTTTTGTTAAAGGCGGATTGCTTACAAAGCTTTCATACGTTATTATGGGAGCAGGAAATCTTTTCAGAGGTCAGATAGTAAAAGGACTGATATTCTTGCTTGCACAGGCAGCATATATATGGTTTATGATAACAAACGGTGCTTCCTGTATTGCAGGACTGAAAAATCTGGGAACAGTTCAGCGAGGTTGGTATTTCGATGAAGAGCTTGGCATAGATGTTATGCGTGAAAACGGCGATAATTCAATGCTCATACTTCTATATGGAATATTTGCTTTGTTTATAACAGCAGCTTTCATTATTCTTTATGTGACTAATATTTCTTCTGCTGCCGAAGCTGAGAAATTATCAAGATCCGGGGCGAAGCTCCCAAAATTTAAGGATGATGTTGCTGCGCTCCTTGACGGCAAATTCCATAAAACTCTCCTTGCATTTCCTATTGCGGGCGTTCTGATATTTACGATCGTCCCTCTGGTATATATGATACTTCTCGCATTTACTAACTACGATAAGGATCATCAGGTTCCTGCAAATCTCTTCACCTGGGTTGGTCTTGACAATTTTAAAACAATGCTGGGAGCAAATTCGACTCTTTCTCAGACCTTCTGGCCCGTTCTTGGCTGGACACTTATATGGGCTGTATTTGCTACCTTTCTTAACTATGTTTTCGGTATCATACTTGCACTGCTCATTAATAAAAAGGGCATAAGGTTCAAGTCATTTTACAGAACACTTTTTGTTCTTGCAATAGCGGTTCCTCAGTTTGTATCACTGTTGGTTATGAAGAATATGCTCGCAGAGGCAGGTCCTGTAAATGTACTGCTTACAGAGCTTGGTCTTATAAGCAGTCCTCTGCCGTTCTTTACAGACCCCACGTGGGCAAGAGTAACGGTAATTCTTGTTAATCTGTGGATAGGTATTCCATATACAATGCTTATCACCTCCGGTATTCTTATGAACATTCCCGATGACCTCTATGAAGCGGCAAGGATAGATGGTGCATCACCATTTATAATGTTTACAAAGATCACTATGCCTTATGTGCTTTTTGTCACAACGCCCTATCTCATTACACAATTTATCGGAAATATCAATAACTTCAATGTCATTTATTTCCTCACAGGCGGAAATCCCGCAACACTCGACTACTATCAGGCGGGAAAAACAGACCTGCTTGTAACATGGCTTTATAAGCTTACGGTAAATTCGAGAGATTACTGCTATGCATCTACGATTGGTATCCTTGTATTCGTGATATGCTCTGTTATTTCTCTTATTACGTTCCGTAATTCTCAGTCCTACAATAATGAGGAGGCGTTCCAGTAATGAAGGAAAAAAGCAAATCATATTATGGTCAGCAGAAAGCTGTCAATGGTTTTATACAGGTACTGCTTCTTGTGCTTGGAATTATATGGATCCTTCCGTTATGCTGGGTGATCCTGACATCATTTCGTGAAGAACCCGGTTCATATACAAGTTATTTTTGGCCGAAAGGATTTACAGTAAATAACTATGTAAATCTTATTACGCAGGATCAGCAGTTTAAGTTTACAAAATGGTTCTTCAACACACTGCTTGTATCGGTGATATCCTGTCTTGGTTCAACTCTGATCGTACTGGCTGTTTCGTTCGCACTGAGCCGTCTGCGTTTTAAAATGAGAAAGCCTCTTATGAATGTGGCACTTATACTTGGAATGTTCCCCGGCTTTATGTCAATGATCGCAGTGTATTATATCCTCAAGGGAATGAATTTTTTAAGCAATCCTCTTGTTTGTCTGACACTTGTTTATATTGCGGGAGCAGGACTTCAGTATTATATTGCAAAGGGATTTTTCGATACACTTCCTAAGGCACTTGACGAAGCGGCATATCTTGACGGTGCAACAAAATCACAGGTGTTCTTTAAAATAACACTGCCCCTTTCAAAACCCATAATAGTTTATACCATACTTACATCATTTATGGCTCCTTGGGTAGATTATATCTTCCCCAGCATTATCTGCGGCTCCGAATATGACAGCTATACGGTTGCACTCGGAATGTTCAAAATGCTTGAAAGAGAATTTATCGGTGCATATTATACACAGTTTGCTGCAGGTGCAGTTCTCGTATCAATTCCTATTGCGGCACTGTTCATCTCAATGCAGAAGTACTATGTTGAGGGTGTTACAGGTGGTGCAGTAAAGGGATAATTGCTATTGATATTACTTGGCAAATGTGGTATAATCCGGTAAGGGAGGAATGATAATTGGGGAAAAAAGTTACTATTCAAGACATTGCAGACAAAATGAAGATTGCAAAAAGTACTGTTTCAAAAGCTATATCAGGTGCAACTGACATAAGTGAAGAAACACGTGAAAGTATATTGAAGTGTGCTTTTGAAATGGGATATCATATTAGCCCTGAACGAATGACAAGAAAGAAAAATGTTGCCATACTTGTTTATGGAATACATTACGGTACAAGCAATCAATTCGGCTATGAGATAATAGCAGGTATTCAGGCAGCTGCAGTTGACAATAATGTTGGAATAAACATTATTACTGTGACTGAGGAGCAGATGAATAGCGGAAATTACGATCATCTTGTGATCGGAAAGAATTATGAGGGTATTTTCTTCCTCGGATTTCGTCCGCATATTGATTTCATAGAACGCAATAAAGGGCATAATATCCCTATGGTAGTGCTTGATAATTACATCGAAAATCCGCTTGTGGCAAGAGTGGGCTGTGATAATTACGATGGAATTACTCAGGCTATGAAACACCTCTATTCCAAGGGACACAGAAAAATCGGATTTCTCGGCGGAGAACCCGACAGCATTGTAACTGTTGAGCGAAGAGATGCTTATCTCGATAATCTTGCTGATTTTGGACTGTCCCGGTCGGATAAGCTGATAAAGTATGGTCATTTCTCAGGCAAAGGAATGAAAAAGCTTATTCTTGATATGGCAAAGGAAGATATTACTGCTATTGTATGCATCAGTGATAACATCGCAGTAACGGCAGTAAAGGAACTGACTAAAGCAGGATACCGTATTCCGCAGGATATAAGTATAATAGGGTACGACAATCTGCCTATATCCGAAGCCTGTATCCCTGAGCTTACAACTGTAAATCAGAATCGCATACACATAGGAAAAGCAGCATTTATTGCTATGCAGCAGATAAAGAGCGGTATTCATATTTGCTCAGTGCAGCTTCACACAAATCTTGTCGAAAGAAAATCAGTAGCTGACATCAGTCAGCAGAAAGAAGGATAATTATGCCAAAGTGGCTTGATAATGCAATTTTTTATGAGATATACCCCCAGTCGTTCAATGATACTAACGGTGACGGAATAGGCGATTTTAACGGAATTATTGAAAAGCTGGATTATATCAGGGAGTTGGGCTGCAATGCTTTATGGATAAATCCCTGCTTTGATTCTCCTTTCGGTGATGCAGGCTATGATGTTGCGGATTATTACAAGGCTGCTCCCCGATACGGCACAAATGAAGATTTGAAAAATATCTTTATTGAGGCTCACAAGCGTGATATGCACGTTCTTCTTGACCTTGTTCCGGGACATACAAGTGTTCAGCATAAGTGGTTCAAAGAATCAATGAAGGCTGAAAAGAACGAATATACCGACCGTTACATCTGGACTGATACTATATGGGAAAGTCCTCAGGGTATCGGAAGCATCAGTGGTTTCTCCGACCGTGACGGAACCTGTGCAGTCAACTTTTTCTCGCATCAGCCTGCACTGAACTATGGCTACTACAAGCCTGACAGACCTTGGCAGCAGCCTATGGATGCAGAAGGTCCGAAGGCGACGCTGGAAGCAATGAAGGATGTTATGCGTTTCTGGCTTGGAATAGGCTGTGACGGTTTCCGTGTGGATATGGCAGGCTCACTTGTAAAGAATGACGAGGACGGAAAGGGTACTATAAAGCTTTGGCAGAATGTAAGAGAATTTCTTGATAAAGAATTTCCCGAAGCTGCAATGATCTCCGAATGGGGAGAACCAGATAAGTCGTTGCAGGGCGGCTTCCATATGGATTTTCTGCTCCATTTCGGTCCCTCGCATTACAATGATCTGTTCCGCTGTGAAGAACCGTTCTTCTCCGAGCGAGGAAAAGGCGATGTTTCGGAATTTGTCGCAAAGTATAAAGAAAACTACGAAAAATCCGAGCGCAAGGGACTTATCTGTATTCCGTCAGGTAATCACGATATGGATAGGCTTGCACGTACCATTAAAGGTGATAACCTCAAAATAGCATTTGCATTCCTGCTTTCAATGCCGGGAGCACCATTCATTTATTACGGCGATGAGATAGGAATGAGATATGTTGAAGGACTTACATCTGTTGAAGGCGGATATAATAGAACAGGCTCACGTTCACCTATGCAGTGGGACAGCACAACGAATGCAGGCTTCAGTGCTGCACCCAAGGAAGAACTTTACATAAAGCAGGACGAGAGTGTTGACCGACCAACAGCAGAAGCAGAAATGGCTGATGAAAAATCCCTTTGGCACGAGATCAATCGTCTTATCGGTATAAGACAGGCTCATTCTTCCCTTATGAGCAAGGGCGAGATAGAATTTGTGTATACGGAGAAGAATGAATACCCTCTGGCGTATGTAAGAAGTGCGGAAGATGAAAAAACACTTGTTGTTATAAACCCTGCGGACAGAGAGGTATCTTTTGATTACTCCTGCAATGTCAAAGAATGTATATATGACTTTGGCGGAAAAATCACTTCGAATAACGGTAAAATATTCGTTCCTGCAAAGAGTGCAGGCTTCTATGAGCTTGGTTGATCTTATATAAATTCCGGCTCCATTTGGAAATATCTAAAAAGCGTATGCAGATTTTGGTGAAAATTTGCATACGCTTTTTGCTGTATTAAGTAGATGAATATTGACTATTGTTATTTGTTATACTTTAACTGTTTAGCCATATCCTGCAGATCCTGACACGCATCAAATAAGTCGTGTTAATGCAAATGTTTCATGTAGAATGGTATAGTTTCCGAAGCCCTCTGATATAAGAGCAGGATCATTGTATACCCCTCGCCATTCTGAATTGACCGTAGTTAGCTTACTATCGGGAACTTTAACTAACCCAAAATCACAAATTTTGACAACTTTTACATCTTCATATGCCTTTATCATAATATTTGCATGACTTATATCTCTATGGAGTATCCCTTTGGAATGGATATACTTGAAAGCATGAAATACCTGATAGACCATTTTTCGCCGTTCTTCAATAGAGGGATTTTGCTTTTCAATGTAGTCTTTCATGGTGAAATCCATATATTCCATAATGTATTCGTGTTTTGCTCCGTCAAAATGGTACACTTCAACGATATATGGAGAAGAAAGCCGCTTCATCTGCTCATATTCTTGCTTAAATCGTTCCAATTCCTTTGCATCAAGGTTACTGTTAGCCCTTTTTAATACATATTTACGATTATAGAATGGATCTGTAAAAGAATAAACCGTTGCATAAGAGCCATATCCAA
>JAGAJF010000042.1 GCA_017829005.1 Oscillospiraceae bacterium
AAGGCACTCATTGTAAAACTCCACCGCCGCATACATATTTCCGTGATCCGTCACCGCAAGGGCAGTCTGCCCCATTTCCTTTGCCCTGCTCACCATATCCTTTATCCGACAGGCACCGTCGAGTAGACTGTATTCGCTGTGAACGTGAAGATTTATAAACATACAAATTTTCCTTTCAGAAAAAGCTTGCTCGTCTTATCAGAACGGAAGAAGGAAAAGTGCCAGCCCTCCGATAATAAGGCTTGCAAAATTTGCGCCGAATGCGAAAATAACACGTTCGACCTTTGTTCGCTCGGTAAACAATAAACAGTAAGCAACAGATTCGATAATAAAAATGAGTGCTTCAAGAAATATAAGTTCAACCATAAGAAAGGCGGTATTGGTTTCAGTTAAAATAATAATGTTGAGTGCCGCCTGAGTAATGATATTTACCAATAGAAATACGGTAATATTCCTTTTGGCTCTGAATCCGAAAAGCAGAAAAATTATTCCCTCAATAATAAGTGTGAAGCTGACTCTTAAAAAAATGAGCAGTGGCGCTCTCCACCAAGGCTGACCTGCGGAAAG
Source organism: Oscillospiraceae bacterium (assembly GCA_017829005.1). Lineage (GTDB taxonomy): Bacteria > Bacillota > Clostridia > Oscillospirales > Ruminococcaceae > Huintestinicola. The sequence continues at coordinate 568 of JAGAJF010000042.1, forward strand.
CTCCATAGTTTTGTAATCAAGGACAGCATAATTATCATACCCTGAAACAATTTCATCAGGCAGTTCAACTATCGTTTTCCTGCCCTCAGCTTCAACTGTAATATATGTGTCTGACCGACCCTCATAAAATCTGAAAAGCGTATCCGAAAGCGAAAAATCCTTATTAGCTTTTTCTGAACTGTCTCCAAGATAAATTTCAATATCATCGGGAGCATTCAGAACAACAAGAGTAAACGAAGGAGGCGCAGCCGAATTTGCATAAACGGGAGCCGAAAATATCGCAGTAAAAAGAATAGCGAATAAAACGAATAATATAGCATTTGCTCTTTTTGTCATATAATTCCCCCTTCTGTCCAAACTTATAACTGCTCTCTCTGACTTCTCTCCCGCCTGTCCCTGATAGCCTCGGCAATCTCCATAAGCTTTTTCAGACGGTGATTAGCCCCCGACCGTCCCACAGGCTTGTCAAGCATTTCTCCAAGCTCTTTAAGCGAAACATCGGGATTTTCAAGCCTCAGCTCCGCCATATTCCTAAGCTCGGGAGACAGGCTCTCCAGCCCGTCGGTGTTCATAATGTACTCAATGTCCTCGATCTGCTTTTCCGAAGCCTTGAGAGTTCTCTCAATGTTGGCAGCGTCGCAGTTGGCAATGCGGTTTGCCTTGTTCCGCACGTCCTTGAGAATTTTCACGTTCATAAGCTCAATTGAGGCGTGTGTTGCACCCATAAGAGTGAGCATATCCTCAATATCCTCGCTGCCCTTGAAATACAGCACATAAACGCCCTTGCGCTCCACATATTTCGCCTTTATCCCCAGACTTTCGATAAGGTCACGCAGATCGGTGCAAAGCTCCTCAAAGGGAACCGCAAACTCAAGGTGATATTCCTTGATAGGCTCGGTCATACTGCCGCAGGACAGAAATGCACCTGCTAAAAATGCAAAAACGTTGTTATTGTGGATAACATCGTTCTGAATGCGGTGAATAAGACTTCGGCTTGAAATGCGGTAGCGGAAGATTATCTCCTCCCTGTCGCTCTCCTCGGAAACGGACAGGCTGTAAAGAACGGAGCCGTTCTTTTTGGGAGTTTCCGAAACGGATATCATATCCTTCCGCCCGATTACCTTGTCGGAAAGCTTTCTGAACATATCCGCCGCCAGCTTGTTTTCTGTCTGAAAGAGAATTTCGTCCGCCCCGAAATGGCGGCAGAACAAAAGCATACCGTACAGGCAGGCATATTCTCTGTCTCTGTCGGTAATGACCGAGCAAAGTTCCTCTTTAACATTTTGTGAAAATGACAATTTTATCACCACTTATAAAATAACATTATTTAAACTTTTCAATAAACCGAAAAACTAAATGCTTTTCAATTCATTAACAAGGAAATTTTTATTATACTGCTTTCTGTAATCTCTGACCATTTCCTTGATAGCTTTTTCAGGCTTTTTTACATCGGCTAATATCAAGGGAATGTTGTGGGAAGCGTCACATAACAAATACAGCCTTTGTTCATCACTGTATAATTTTATCATTTCCTCAAAAACAGATGACAGAATTAAGTAATATGCTTCCGTTTTTATTATGGAAATGTTTGCAGTATATGCATTATTTACCAAAACCCAGGACAGAGCGTCATCGTTATCGTCAAAATATGGCCGGAGAATTTTTCTGATAGTATTAGGTTCAATACCATTTGCAGCAGGAGCTTTGATATACTGAACGATCTGCTCTATTGATGATTTATAACGAGAAAATCCTGCAGTATTATTGCGAAAAAAAGTAATAAGTGCGTGCAGGTCATAAAAATCATAATTCAGAAGATACAAAACTTATTCCTCCCGATTGACGCTCTTTTTTGAAATTCAAAATAACAAGTGCCGCCTGTCTGCTGCCGCTGCTTTTCGCTGATAAAAAATTTCATATTATCACCTGTAAAACTGTGTCAATCCACCCGACACATCATTTTAAGCCTTTGTGCCTCATTTGCGTCAAACCCGAATTTCTCATAAAATGGAATCTTATCGGGCACAGCGCAAAGCTCCACAAAAATATCGGTGCCGCTGACGCCGTTTTCCCTGATAAATTTCAAAAGCTCGTTGATTAAGAGTCTCCCGATACCTCTTTTCTGATATTCGGGTCTTACAACAACGTCCTTGATGTAATAATCAAGTCCCATATCGCCTATCATTCTTGCCATAGCCACGACCTTGCCCTTGTCATATACGGAAACTCTGAATAAAGTGTGCCGCAAAGCAAGCTCGGTCTGTTCAAATGAAGGACCTTCTCCCCAGACCGTTTCCCACAGCAAAATAAATTCCTCGGCGGTAAGCTCATTGTATTTTATGGTCAGATCGTTCATTGTCAGCACTCCTTATTTCATACCGTTATCAGTTCAAAAGATGTAATTAAATTAAGAACAGTAGCCCCAAAAACATCACCGCTCCCGCAATATTACCTTTTGCAGGCAGCTTGAAGGGGAGCAGAAGCACCATTATGACTAACATGTTAAAAATACACGCCCACGCAGGCAAAGATGTGTTTCCGGATATTGTCACAACAAAAAGCGTAATCATAAAAACCAGCAAGCCTGTATAACCGAGAAACATAGTGGCACCTGTTTTTTTCTGAAATTCCAGAACAGACACTCTTGCGGAATTTGTACGCCCGAGCCTTATGTATATCCATTCAACAGCCCCGCAAAACACGTGATGGGTCACGATAGGGATAAGGAAAATAACCGCCGAAATAAACATAATAACAGATGCCATATGTGAAAATGCGTCCATCCAATTGCTGAGTCCGAAATATCCGAAGCTGAACATTGTAATTGCAAGCGTTCCCAGCAGAATTGATCTCAAAGGATTTTCAAGGGGCATATCTTCAAACATAGCAGACATTTTATCGGGGTCATTTATATTTTTAAAATTAAGCCTTCCTTTTTTTGAATAAATGAGTAAACAGTCTGATACTCCGCATAATATGTGTCCGATAATTGCCAATAGAAGCGGTAATTTAACCATTGTCATCACCTGTTTTTCATCAATAATAAGCGTGTTCTATCCTGCTGTCTGTCTTTATAATTTCCCGACCTCAATATCCCTGTGCGTGACTCTCGTCCTCACGCCCTTTTCCTCAAGATAAGTGTGCATATTCTCCGCAAAGGTAACGCTCCTGTGCTTGCCGCCCGTACAGCCGAAAGCGATAACAAGAGAGGTCTTTCCCTCCTGCCTGTACAGAGGTATCAGAAAATCAATAAGCTCAAAAAGCTTTTTCTCAAGCTCCCTTGACTGCTCAAAGCTCATAACATAGTCTCTTACACAGCTCTCAAGCCCCGTGTGCTTACGAAGCTCGGGGATATAAAAGGGATTTGGCAGACATCTTACGTCAAGCACCAGATCAGCCTCCCTGCACATACCGTACTTGAAGCCGAAGGACATTACCTTCACCGCCATTCTGTCGTCGGGATTGTCCATAAACAGGTCTGTCACCGTGTCTCTCAGCTGTGCCATAGACATATCCGAGGTGTCGATGTAATAATCCGCCGCCTCACGAATAGATGACAGCACCGCCCTCTCCTTGGTGATGGCGCTCAGCAGACTTCCGTGACACTGCTCGTCCAGAGGGTGCCTGCGCCTTGTTTCCTTGTAACGCTTAATAAGAACATCGTCGGAAGCGTCAAGGAAAAGTATCTTCACATCGGGACCGGAATGTCTCAGATACTCAAGCCCTCCGTCCAGCTGATAGAACATATCCCCACCTCGGATATCCGTAACTATCGCCACCTTGTCCATCTGACCGTTAGACTGTAAGCAAATGTCCGCAAATTTGGGGATAAGCTGTGGCGGAATGTTGTCAATGCAGTAATATCCTATATCCTCAAGAGCGTTTACCGCACCCGATTTGCCCGAACCCGACAGTCCCGTAACGATAAGAAATTTCATTTCCATTCTCCTCTGCATAGTATTGAAAAAGCTTCTGTATATATTTTATCATATTACTGTATTTTTTTCAATACCCATTTCTTGAATATACGCAGCGCTTGTTTAATTTGCAGCCGGTTCCCAATGCAGAGGACAACGCTTTTACAACTGCCCATAGGACAGGTAAAATTTTTTTACTCACACACCCCACAAGGGGTGCGACCTTCCACGCCCCACAAAAATATACTGGTCGGGAATTTCAACTCACACACCCCACAAGGGGTGCAACTAGTTCATAAAAAGGCTATAGCCGTTATCGGTTAATTTCAACTCACACACCCCACAAGGGGTGCGACT
>JAGAJF010000043.1 GCA_017829005.1 Oscillospiraceae bacterium
GGGAAGAGCCAGAGAGCGTCATCAGCACGGTAGGAGGGATGTCCTGTCTCCTTTGCATATGCTGTGTTGGGATCGTTCTCGTCGGGGTGATTTTCCTGTCCTGCCTTGTGAGTGTACTTAACGAGGGGCAGACCTGCGCCGTTTGTAACCTGTGCGGAAAGCATAAACTCGATCTGCTTCTTAGCCATTTCGGGAGCAAGGTGGATAATACCCTGGATATCCTGAACGGTATCTCTGTAGCCGTAACCGTTTCTCAGACCGCAGTACTGGAAGGAAGCCGCTCTGGACCAGATAAATGTAATAAAGCAGTTATATGCGTTCCAAACGTTTATCATATTGTTGAAATCAGCATCGGGAGTATCTACCTGGAAGTTGCCCAGCTTGGAGTGCCAGAACTCCTTCAGCTCAGCGATCTCAGCCTCAACAACGCCGTCCTTCTGATACTTCTCAATGATCTCGGCAGCAACAGCCTCGGGTCTCTGACCGAGAATGTAGATGATCTCCTTTGTTTCGCCGGGCTGGAGAACGATATCGCTCTGGAGTGCGCCGCAGGAGTTGGTGTTGTAGTTGAGCTGACCGTTCAGGCCCTCTTCGATTCCCTTGGGGTTAGCATAGCCTCTGTATGCGCCTACGAATGCGTCTCTGTCGCCGCAGTATGCGGTAACGTCAGCCTTTGCAACGCCGAGGAAGCGCTCATTATCGGGGTTCTTGAACACCTCATTCTGCTTCTGGAGAATGAAATTGCCCTTGAAGTAGGTGCGGGTGATGAACAGTGTATACTGGAGATTTACCTGATCCTGCTCGTAGTTGTTATCGTTAACAAATTCGCAGTAGCCTGTTACGGAAAGCTTTCTGGGCTTGGAATCGGTATTGGTGATCTTAGCAGCCCATACCTCATAAAGAGCGTTTCTGGGAACGTAATATGTAGTCTCAGTCTTAATGCTCTTGTACTCAGAGGTGATAACGGTATAAGCGGTACCGTGGCGGCACTCGCTCTTGTACTCGTCAAGGGGTTTGCAGACGGGAGACCATGAAGCAGACCAGTAGTCCCCTGTTTCGCCGTCCTTCAGATAGATGTAACGGCCGGGCTGATCAACAGCAACAGAGTTGAAGCGGTAACGGATAATTCTTCCGTTTGCGCCCGACTTTACAAAGCTATAGCCGCCTGCGTTATTGGAGATAATAGCGCCGTACTCGGGGTCGCCCAGATAGTTCGCCCAGGGCATGGGGGTATCGGGACGGGTAATTACGTATTCCTTGTTTTCAAGGTCAAAATGTCCGTAATTCATAGGATAAACACTCCTTTTATTTTTTTGACTTTGTTTATGTATAATGCATATACATTTCAAGTAACATTATAACATTTTTATATAGTTTTGGCAAGGGGTTTAAAAAATTTAACAATTTTTCTATGATAAATCGGTACATTTGATGGCATTGTCCTTTTTTTCAAACGTTTAGTATGTAAACGTATACAAAACATTTGACTTATCTGTATTGTATAATGCTGCTTAAACGTTTAAGAATAATAAATTTTTATTAAGAATTATTCCTGAAACAAGTCCCGTTAAATCAGCAATTTGTTTAATTGTAATCCAGATAATTTGTGCAAAACATAAAATTTCAATATACCTATTGACAGCACGTTTCGTGCAGCCTTATGCTTAAATCACAGGAGGTGCAGACAGAATGAAGAAAACACTGAACGAAGTTGTGGAAATTGTCGGTATGTCCAGACGGGTCATTCAGGAATACGAGAAAGATAGGATCTCACCTAAACCCAACACGAGAAATAAATATGGTCATCTTCTCTATGATGATAAAACCATCGAAGGGCTGTGTAAGATACGTTTTTATCGAGACCTGGGATACAATAAAGAACAGATAAAGGCTATCCTTGCCGATAATGACAGCCAAAATGCCGTAACTTCTCAGATAGATGTCCTGGAAAGAAAGAAAGAAAAAATAGAGGCGGCTATCGCAGTTGCAAAAATGTCGGATAAGCTGGGATTGTCGCCAATAAACGTTTGGTCAAGTCTGCCGTTTACAAAAGCTATGTCCTATGACATGTTATTTTCAATGCTTGGCTCCATATGCGTAGCTTCCGCTGACACTGAGCGCGAAAGCTTTACAGAGGTACTTACCGAGGAGGACTATGAAGCATTAACCGAATACATAGAAAAAATTTCCGAAAGCTTCAGTCGGGGGCTTCCCTGCGGGGATAAAACGGTTCAGGATAATGTGAAAAGTTTGCACCATATTGCTTCAAAAGCATTGTCCGAGTCCATAATATTTTTTTCATTATGTAATCTCCTGTTAGCTCCCGAATCTGAACTTTCCAGGGATTTTGATGAGCTTTTCGGAAAGGGCTTTTCGGAATATTTATTATCCGCTGTAAGGAATTATTGTTTAGCAGGTGCCGATAATCCTTCAGACAGGGTGATAAAAAACGCTTTGAAAAGCATTGAAGATCTCGAACGAAAAAACTATGCCCCGGGTTCAGAAGAGGTACAAAATGAGGTGCAAAAGCTTTACAATTTTTATGTGAATATCGCTGCTATAACGCCCGATACCAGGCTAAAGCTGCTCAATGACCTGGCTGATGCTTTTGAAAGCAAGAGATTTGACGAACAGCTTGATGATGATGAAAGAGAGCTTGTACATTTTATTTCGGAAGCTATACGAATATTCTGCAATAATTTAAATAATGAATAATGGGAGGTCTACACTATGAAAAAAGCAGTTACAGCATTATGCTTATCCATATCAATGCTTTTCGGTCTGACAGGCTGCAGCGGAAATGACGTCTCTGTGTTTGACAGCACATTCTCCGCCAAGGATGCTATAAAAATAGAGGAAATTGACTGGAACGTTACCGAAAGCATTCTCGACGGAGATCGTATTGTTTCATTTAATTACACAAACAACAGCAAATATACCATTCTTGATGTTGAGATGAAATTCAGACAGAAAGCTGATGTTACCCCCGAACAGCTGTCGGTTTTTGATGAACTGAAAGAGGACCGTGATTGGACAGATGAAGAAGTAGCGGATATTTACATTCTCGGCTACAACAGAAAATGTGCTGACCCCGGGGAAACAGTTTCCAACTCCCCTTGCTGTATCAACGGTACATATACTTATGTTGAAAACATTGCACAATATGAAATTATGGAGCCTGATATGGTGTCAGTTGCCTTTGTGGGCAGGAACGGCAAGGGTTACACAATGTATTATGATTTCAGCTCACAAACATACAGCGAAGCAACACAGGGCGGACATGATCTGCATGAATGGTCAGATAAAGCTTTATGCAAAAATTTACCCAAAATCGAAGCGCCTGCAGTATCAGTAACCAGCGATGAGGATAATTGTTTCATATGCTTTGCTTACGGTGTTTCAGCAGACTATTTTTCAGAATATGTCCGGGCAGTAAAGGATAAGGGTTTTTCAAATATTGAATTTGAAAACAGTACACATATGGACGCAACGAATGCAGATGGATTATTAGTGAGCATCAGATATGATGCAGTTGATGAAGAAATGAGATGTCGTGTCGACAAAAAAGATCCAGGCACCTGATACAAATATCCCATTGTTGAAAACAACAGATAATTCTCCGAAAAATCGTTAAATATATACAAAGTTACGAAAAGCATTACATTCGCTTTACAAAATCTTCCGACTGTGGTATATTAAAGCGTGGGGCAATGCCCGAATGATATTTAAGGAGAAGATAGTATGAAAAAAGTAAGATTTATGGCGGCTGCAGCTGCAGCTCTTATGGCTATGACATTTGCAGGCTGCGGCGGAGCTTCGCAGCAGACCGCTCCCGAGGATACTGCCGCTCCCGCCGAGGGCGCAGAGGTTTCCGAGAGTGCTGCTTCGGGCGCTGATGAGTCCCTTCAGAAAATACTTGCAAACGGCAAGCTTATCCTCGGTCTTGACGCAACCTTCGAGCCTATGGGCTACACCAACGAAAGTGACGAGATCGTAGGCTTCGATATCGACGTTGCCGAAGAAGTATGCGCAAGAATGGGCGTTGAGCTTGTAAAGCAGCCAATCGACTGGGATACTAAGGAGCAGGATCTTGCTGTTGGCAGAATTGACTGCATCTGGAACGGTATGAGCATCAATCCCTCCAGAGCCGAGCAGATGAATCTTTCCGACCCCTATATGAAGAATGCAATGGTATTCGTTGTTCCCGCTTCCTCCGAGGTGACTTCTATGGGCGACCTGACAGGCAAGAACATTGCTGTTCAGAATGGTTCCTCCGCTCAGGAGATACTTGAGGCTTCCGAGCTTTGCACATCGGACACTCCCATAAGCGTAACTGCAATGGCTACAAACGTTGAGGCTCTCCAGCAGCTTGAGCTTGGTCTTGTTGACGCTGTTTTCCTTGACAGCGTTGTTGCAAACTATCAGATAACCTCTGCAGGCAAGGATTACAAGGTACTCCCCGACGGTCTCGAGGAAGAGGAATACGCTATCGGCTTCCGCAAGGAGGATCAGGCTCTCCGTGACGAGGTACAGAGAATTCTCTGCGAGATGAAGGCTGACGGCAAGCTGGGCGAGATATCCACAAAGTGGTTTGGCAGCGATATCACTACTGTTGAGGCTGCTCAGTAACTTAAATCATATCACATATAAAAAACGCTTTTGGCTGAATTGTCAAAAGCGTTTTTTGTATTGGTATATCCAAAAATTCTATTCCATATTCATCTGTAACATAAGCCTGTTCTGCAAAGCCACATCGTCCTTGAAGCGCCCTCTCAGGGTCATTGTGGAGGTCTTGGCGGAGGGCTTTTTTATTCCCCTTGCAGTCATACAGCTGTGGCACGCTTCTATCATAACAGCCACATCGAGGCTGCCGCTTGCTATTTCCATAATCTCGGCAATATCCGCTCCGATACGCTCCTGGAGCTGCAGGCGGCGGCACGCCATATCCGCTATTCGGGCAATTTTTGAAAGCCCCAGAACACGTCCTCTCGGAATGTATGCAACGGAAATTTTCATATCGTACATAAGAGCAATGTGATGCTCGCAGTAGGAAAAGGTCTCGATATCCTTTACAAGCACGAAGTCCTCGGACCCGCTCTCCTCCTCAAAAGATTTGTTGAACATCTCCGCAATTTCCTCATTGGAGTAGTTCATTCCCTCGAAAACCTCGGCATACATCATCGCCACCCTGTGAGGTGTCTCTTTAAGCCCCTCTCTGTCGGGGTCATCTCCAAGAGCGGTGAGAATACCTCTGATATGCTCTTCTATAGCCTGTGTGTCTATTTTTTTCATATTATCAGTCCTCGTTATACTCCCCTTTTGTCGGGGTCCCATATGAATTTGTGAAGCTGGAGCTGGAAATTCACACCGTTCAGCTTATTTTTCAGAATAAAGTCAACTATCTTTGCAGGCTTTATCTTCCCGAAAACGGGGCTGAAAAATACCCTACACCTGTTTGTAAGATCGTACTGCTTTATTATCTCCAATGCACGCTCGAGGTCATCATCGCTGCCTGCAACAAATTTCACCGTATCTGTGCTTTGAAGCAGAGAAAAATTTGACAGAAGCATATGACCTTCCATTCCACTTGAAGGGAGCTTATAGTCCATTGTCACAGACGGACGAGGGGAAATTCTGTCGCAGACGGAAATATCCGCACTGCCGTTTGTCTCGATCTCCACCTCCGCTCCCGTTTCCGAAAGAGCGGCAAGCAGGTTATGAACATTCTCCGCAAGAAGCGGCTCACCCCCTGTGAGGGTCACGTTTTTTATGCCTGTATTTTTTACATATTCGGCAATTTCCCGTTCAGACATTTTCTCGTGAGGAGCGTCAAAGCTGTTCGCCCACATTGTATCGCAGTAGGAGCAGCATAGGTTGCAGCCTGCAAGACGAATGAACACAGCAGGCTGTCCTGCCTTTGTTCCCTCGCCGTTTATGCTAACGAATTTTTCGGCAACCTTAAAATCCAAAGCTCACCCCTCCTCGTAAACCGCACAGTTCGACGGAGTTTCATAAACAGTCACCCTTTTTACAGAGTAGCCCTTATCTTTAAGAAGCTCAAAAATGTGCCTTGAAAAATTTTCAGCCGTAGGACGAAAATCCACCTTTATGACCGCAAAGCCTTCATCGGCAAGCGCCTGCTCGGTGGCGGCTTTAAGCGTTCCGCTCTCATAGATAAGACGGTGGTCAAAGCTGTCGGCAATTTCCTTTAAATCCCTTTTGAAGTCACCGAAATCCACAATCATTCCACGGGTCTGACCCTCGCTGATAAGCTCCTCGGCGCATATTTCCGCTTCTATCTTCCATCTATGCCCGTGAATATTGCGGCACTTGCCCTCATATCCGTAAAGAAAATGTGCGGAATCAAAGGCTGCTTCTGTTTTAAGAATATACATCTCAGGCTTCCTTTCAAAATAAAAAACGGGCAGGAAATGTACCTGTCCGCATATCTGCATAAATTCAGATGTCCCGGTTTTGTTTAACGACAGGAAGGTACTAATGAACTGTCGGCATTATCTATTATATCACCCGATCGGAGGTTTGTCAATCCCTGAAATTATAAAAAATGCGGCTTTCCCCACAACAATCAGCATATCTTTGAATATAATATTAGTATGATTTTATTATTTCAGGAGGATGCTATGCATACAAGCGATTACATTGCCACATCACTGGAGCTGCACCTTTTTTTCGGGCGCATAATGAAGGAACATTCCCTGTTCCTTGAAGCAGGCTACACGCCTGTTAATGCGGATTTCGGCGCAAAGGCGGAGCATTACAAGAATGAATTTGAACGGCTGCTGAACAAAGCAGTGACCCTTGCCGACGGTATCATCAGCGAGAATGTTCTTGCTTCGGGTGAGATAGTCACCGAATTTACCAAAGCCGCCGAACGTCAGACGGAAATGCTTACGGGCATTCACATCGACAGCAGCATAACCGAAAGAGAGCATAGACTCACCTGCTGCAGCCCGACTGTCAGACCAGATATGTACATACGCGTAAAAAGCCTTAATATCATAGCTCTGCGGCTTCTTAACGGGCTTATTTCGCTGAAGGAGGAGACCCTTGAACAGGTAAAAAGCTGTCAGATGTTCACAATGAACTATCCCCTGCTTATCGAGCATATCATCAGGGAGGCGAAGCTTTACAGGCAATATCTCCGCAATTTGGAGGAAAGCGGAACGGTGGGCGTGCAGTCAATGAAAGAAGCAGAATGCTTCTGGAATCAAATTATGATGGAGCACGCAATGTTTATCCGCGGACTGCTTGACCCCTCCGAAGCTGAGCTTATAAAGTCCGCCGACGGCTTTGCAAAGGACTATGCCGCACTACTGCAAGGCTGCAATAATGCACAGGATATGGTTCTTGCCGCTCAGTCGAGAGCCGAGACACTCAAGTTCAGAGACTTCAAGACCGCAGGCACAAAGGGAATTGAAAGCTGTCAGATACGCTCCCTTATCCTGCCGCTCCTTGCCGACCATGTCCTCAGAGAGGCTGACCACTTTCTAAGGATACTTGGGGAATAATATATAAGCCTGCCAAACGTATTTTTTTTGCTCTGTTTAAAATAAAAATGTGCTGCAAAAGCTGATGATACCGAGCTTTTTTCTCACGCAGTATGAATAAGCTTTTCAAGGCACTCTGTATCAATCTGCTCACTTTTATCATCTAAATTCGGTATGATTTTAATTCAGTTTTAATTTGACATCTGTGCTGTGTATGGTATAATATTGACAGTAAACCATACGGAGTGTGATAAAATGCCTGACGGTATCATAACGATCATTTATGTTATTGTTATAATTATTCTTTTGGCTGCGGTCATCAAATTGATGAAAGCTCGTGAAAAAAATCTCGACAGAAAAGCTGCAAAGGCACTTATCGGTTCAGCGGCTGACGGAAGGATCCCCGAAAAGGACAGCATCTCTTCATATTATAAGGCAAAGCTGCAAAGCTGTGAAGAATATGTTGATGATATTACGATGAAGGACCTTGACTTCGACAAGGTGTTCGGCAAAATAGATACTTGTATGACATCTGTTGGAGAAGAATTTCTTTACAGTCAACTGCATTTCTGTGACGCCGACGCAAGGGAAAAGATAAATGAGCTGTGCAGTATTATGTCCGATGACCCTAAGACACGCCTTGATATCTATACAGAGCTGTATGATCTCAGTATCATAAACTATAACGGCGCTGCGGATATTGTATGCGGAAAGTCACTTGATGAATTCAAGGAAAGGACGAAGTATATTCTGTACCCTTTGTCCACGATCATATTTTTAATAACAGCGATAATTTCTTCCGCATTGAATATCTTACCGCTGTCTGCTTTTTCGTCGATTTTGTTTGTATGTGCAGCAACGCTCAACCTGATAAAATTTTACTCGGCACGGAAAAAGCTTTTCACCTGTATGGGTGCTGCAAAATATATTGCCATGCAGATACATACTGCTGAAAGCTTGTCGGGAATTGAAAAAATATCGGCTGTTTTTCCCGAAATGAGAGAGGTTTGCAAAAGGCTTTCCCCTTTGAAAAAGAATATAATGCAGATGCCTTCGTTCGGTATGGGTGATGCTTTTGAAATAATAGTCGATATTTTCAAAGCCTGCGTTCAGTCCGAGGTCCATGCGTATTGCAAGGCAAGGAGGCTTATTTCGGAGCGCCTGAGCGATGTGGAATACATTTACAAGGCTGTGGGAATTATCGACAGCTCCTGCGCTGTGCTGAATTACCGTGAAAATCTTTCTGTTTGGTGTTATCCCGATTTTACGGAGGAAAATGAGCTTCATACAGCAGGTATGGTACATCCGCTTATAGCTGACCCTGTTTCCAATGATGCGGACATTTGCAATGATATACTTCTTACCGGTGCAAATGCCTCGGGAAAATCCTCCTTTATTAAAGCACTGGCACTCAATGCGATATTTGCACAGGCAATAGGCATATGTACAGCTGAAAGGTTTTCGCTGAAACCGTGTAGGGTCATTACATCAATGGCGGTGAATGACAATATAAGCGACGGTGACAGTTATTTTATGGCTGAGCTGAAGTCAATGCGGCGTGTGACTGAAAAGGGCAAGGCTGAGCCTTGTATCTGCTTCATTGACGAGATACTCAAAGGAACCAACACCACCGAAAGAATTGCCGCCTCCGAAAGCGTCCTCGAATATATGCACAGCTCGCCCAGCCTTTGCATTGCTGCAACTCACGATATTGAGCTTACGGAAAAGGACAACGGCTATGACAACTTTCACTTTTCGGAAAATGTCATTAACGGGAATGTCTGCTTTGATTACAAGCTGAAAAAGGGTGCTGCTTCATCTAAAAATGCTATCCTGCTTATGTCGCAGCTGGGATTTTCACGGGATATAGTAAACAGGGCAAATGAGCTTGCCGAATAAAATAATTTGCTGTCACAAAAGTAAAAAAATGTGCAATAATATTGATAAGGGAGTATAATACTAATTCCACATCGTTCTACAGACAAGGATGACGAGTGACGGAATTATACCTGTCGTATCTGTCTATAGGTTGATGTGGAATTTGTATTAGTTAACAAATAATAAAAAATACAAAAATATATTGAAAATTATCGCATAATATGTTACTATATAAATAAAGCTATCAAAAAAAGGGGCAGGATAATGGAAAAGCACAGAAATGAAAACAGCGATAAAATAAAACAGATAAAACTAATAATGATATTCGGTCATGCTCTGATAATTATCATTACCGCTATATTTATGGCGTGTTTTACCATAAAGAAAAATGACATGGTGCTAAAATCAAAGGTCAGCGACCTTACATATGCCCTTAACGTCCAGATGAAGCTTAATATCAACACATATCTTTCAAAGCTCGAATCAGTCTCGACGCTGGTTTTCGGCACCGATGAGGCTGTCAGCTACTATTCCTCCGCAGAAAATGCCGATCGTTACGAGGCTCTCAACACAGAAAAGCTTATCTCGGACAAGCTTTATGACCTGTGCATAATGGAAAACTATGTGGATTTTTTCATAGTTTACAGTGATGATCACACTGTGGGAAAGGTGTCAAACGGTACTACAGATCTCTACGGAGACGACCTTTACAATGACATGGCACAGAACGTTACAAGAAACCGTTCCAAAGACGGCTGGTCAACAGGCTATAATGATGATTTCAGACGAATTTATTATGTCAAGCGCATAAACGACAATGCTTTGCTTGTGGCGTCCTTTTATACCTCCGAGCTGGAAACTGTTTTCGTCCGACCTGACGATATGCGTGACACTGCGGTAAGACTTGTTAATGAAGACCATTATATTATGTATTCCAGCGAAAATGAGGAAACAGGCTCAAAGCTGCCTGCCGAAATACTTGACAGGATAGGAGACAGTTCCTCGGTGTCATATATAGATGACGATTATCTTATCACTGTCAACCCCTGTGCCGACAACTGGTATGTCATCTGCTCCGCACCTACACAGATAATCCTTGCCGAGCGCAATATCGTTATCAGATATACTATCATAATTACCGTCGTTACCTCTGTTGTCGCAATGATACTCGGCACACTTCTGTCCATTTACGTTACCGATCCCGTAAACAGAATCGTTACAAAGCTTAACACCCAGGCTAATATTGACAGGCTTACAGGCATTTACAACAAGCTTTCCTTTGAAGAGAACGCCGAATATATGCTGAAGAATGCCGGGGAGAGCGAGCGTCATGCAGTTATTCTGCTTGATGTGGACAACTTCAAGGGAGTAAATGACGATCTGGGTCATGCTTACGGTGACAAGGTACTTGCCGATATCGGAAACATTTTAAGGCTTACCTTCAACTCCTCCGACTGCATCGGAAGAATAGGCGGAGATGAATTCGGCGTTCTGCTCAATATTCCCGCAAACAGACAGACGGACTTTTTGACGCTCATAAATGAAAAATGCCATGCCCTATGCGACGCATTCCATAATAACTATACAGGCAGTGGCGGGGATTACAAGATTTCTGCAAGTATAGGTGTTGCTGTCTTCCCCGATGACGGAAAGACCTTCGCTGAGCTTTACAGATGTGCCGATGCCGCCCTTTACTCCTCAAAGCATAAGGGCAAGGACACATTCACCATTTACAGCGATGTAAAGGAGAGTGACGAAAATGCTTAAAAGAAAGCTTATATCCCTGTCGGCGGTGCTGCTTTTGCTTACCTCATGCGCTTCTGAGCCTGTGGTCATCACGCAGGAGGAATATACCGAAATTTCTCTTTCCTGGTGGGGAAATGACACGAGAACCGAATATACTCTTGCGGCGGTAAAGGAATTTGAACAGCTCCACCCCGATATACGGGTCAAATGCAGCTACTCGGAATGGTCGGGCTATCAGACAAGATATAATATACAGATGATGTCGGACACAGAGTCTGATGTTATGCTCATAAACTTTCCATGGCTCGACAAATATTCCGCTGACGGGAACGGCTACTATGATATTTATGAGCTGAGCGAGTACTTTGACCTTTCACAGTTTTCGGAAAGCGAGCTGAGCTTCGGGATAAGAAACGGAAAGCTCAATGCAGTTCCCATTGCGCTGAACACTCAGACTGTATATTTCAACAAAACCGTCTACGACCGCTTCGGTCTGGCACTCCCCCAGACATGGGACGACTTTTTTAGTGCTGCAAAGGTAATGGGGGACGAAGTTTATCCAATTGCCATGCCCGCAAAATCCGCTATGTTCTTCATAACCGCATACACCGAACAGCAGAGCGGCAAGACGTTTATGTCTGAGGACGGGCAGCTTGGCTTCGGACAAGAAGAGCTTGGGGTAATGCTTGATTTTTACTGTGAGCTTATAAACGGTCACGTTATGCCGCAGGTGGAATATTTTGATAAGAATGATATCCGAAACGGCACCTATGCAGGGTCCGTGGCGTGGCTCAGTGACGCTGAAAACTACATGGGTCCCGCCAGGGAGGACGGAAACGAGATAGTCGTAGGCAGCTACACAGGCTGTTCGGACGGCATTAAGGGCTGGTACACAAAGCCTGCCACCCTTTATGCGGTAAGTGCTGAGACTGAGCACCCCGAGGAAGCTGCTCTTCTCCTTGATTTTCTCCTTAACAGTGACGAAATATCCGAGCTTCAGGGCATTGAAAAGGGTATTCCCCTGAGCCGTTCCTCCAGAAATTATCTTGAAGAGCATGATATGCTCAAGGGGCTTCACTATGACGCATTTCAGCTGATGAGCGCAAATATTGATTCAATGACACTTATTCATCCCTTTATGGAAAGCGGCGATATGCTCGACGCATTTCAGGAAGCCTGCAACGCTGTGCTTTACGGCAAGGCGGACACCAAGGAAAAGTCTGCGGAGCTTTATGAGCAGTTTAATATTATTCTTAACGGATAAATAACAAAGGTGTGATACCCATCACAGCGGTATCACACCTTTTTGCATTTATCTTAGGCTCAAAGCGCTTTATCTCTCAACAGGATTAAGCAGAACATCATCAATAGTTCCCCAACCCTTAGCATCACAGGAAATTGCAATGCCAACTGTTATCTCGCCGCTTTCTGTCGTAATATTTTTTATTGAAGGCGACTGCCAGTTTGCCCAGCCTACAACTCCCGTTTCCTGAGTATATTCCTTTCCGTCGGCAATTGCATAAATGTACATTGTATCATTTGCACAGTCGCCGCCCTGAAGGGAAAGTGAGAAATTATATGCACCGGGCTTGAGATCTTTAACGGTCTGTTCCAGCTTGACATCCACCTTGTTTTCGGAATAGAAATGGAAGGAGATATTTCCCGTCTTTGCATCGGTGGACTTATCCTGAAAATCAAGCTCGGTGGTAACATCATTTACGTTTATGATATTCCACATAGAATAATCGCTGTTTTCAAAGCTGTAATTCTCGATATAATTAGGCTCAACCATGGAAACTGTACATTTAACGGGCATACCGTCAGCTGTGCCGTTTACGATATAGTCGTTTGCTCCGCAGCTCTGCATAAGGCTTTCATCATAGCTGTCCCATTCCACCTTAACCTGCTTTCTCTCGCCGTTATTGTAAATGGCATCGGCGGTCTCGGGAAGAATAATATCATCTCCCAGACGTATTATGGTCATACAGTCGGATATTGTGTCTATTTTTATGTCGGTAACGGTGCCTGTGTAAACATATCCGAAGGTTCTGAGGGATTCAAGCGGTGTGCCGTCATTTGCAAATAACGCCTGATTATCCCAGCTTGAGCCGCCGAAATATTTGCCTGCGTCATCAGGGTCATATTCCGCAGAATAGCTTGAAGCCCAGCCTGAGCCATACTGCTCCCAGAGCTTAAAGCGGTCGTCGTAATTATTTCCCGGAACAGGTATCCAGGCAGGCTCCCAGTAGCATACACCTATGCCCCTCTCCCCTACATTGTGAACTGCCTGTATCACATCGCTGATGCCGTCTGCCTGTCCCTGTACGGTGAACTGATAATGCTTTTCATATGTACCGCCGTCGCCGATGGTATTGGAGAAATCATCGCCGTCCTCGGCGGTGTATGCATAGGACATTTCTGCGACCATAACATATTTATCGTATTCCTCCGATATCTTTTTGAGAATTGCTGTAAGATTATCGAGAGTGCCGTGCCAGTATGAATAATATGAGCTTGCAAATACGTCATAGTCAACATTATAATTTGCAAGTATCTTCGCATACTGCTCGTAATTATCGGGCTTTTCGGGGTTGGTAAAATGAACGGCAATAAGAATTTTCGGGTCATTATCACGGACAGCCTTTGCTCCTGCGCTCATAAGCCCCGTTATTTTTATCCAGTTGGTCTCACCGCACATAGCTCCCGTTGTTTCGTTGCCTATCTGCACCATGCCCACATCTGCACCTGCCTTGATGATACTTTCAAGGCTCTCCTTGGTGAAGCTGTAAAGAGCTTCCGATTTTGTGTCAATGTCCATATCTGCCCATGCCTTTGGCACCATCTGCTTTGAGGGGTCTGCCCAGAAATCCGAATAATGGAAATCCACAATGGTCTTAATACCATACTCGGCAGCACGTTTTCCAATCTCAGCCGCGGTTGAAACGTCATTTCCGCCGCCGCCATAGCTGTTTCCAGCTGCGTCAAAGGGGTTATTCCATACCCTTACACGAACATAGTTTATTCCGCTCTGCTTGAGAGTTTTGAAAATATCCTGCTCGCTGCCGTCAAAGCCCTTATAAACAACGCCGCTCTTTTCCTCAGAAATAACCGAAGAGATATCAACAGCGCGGATAAAATCGGTGCTGAGCCCGTCTATTTTGTCAACGTAGATCGACGATTTTACGGGTTCGGTTCCCGTTATCCACGAATTGTCGCTGTCGGTCTTAAACTCAAGCGGACCTGACGCTGTTTTTGTTCCGCAGGCACTCAGAAGCATTGCTGCTGCGCAAAGAAATGCGGCAGCTTTTTTTGTTTTTTTCAAAATATATCCTCCTGTTCCGAGAATTATGAGAAATGCACTGTTCATAAAAAATAATTATGAACAGTGCATTTGGAGTTATTGGGAATTACTGAGATCAGTTGTTTGCTGTGATAGCGGAATCGAGAGCGTCAAGCTCTGTCTTAACGTCTGCGCCGTCCCAGATGTTGCAGGAAGCACTTCCGGAGGACTCCCAGAATGCTGTCATCTGAGGAACGGAAGGCATGGGGAATGCATAGTCGAGCTGTGCGATAAATCCGAGAGCAGCCTCGCTGTCAACTGCAATATTGGTAGAAGGAAGAGCGCCTGTGATCTCATATCTGAGCTGCTGCATTTCATCGGTGATAAGGAACTCAGCAAACTGAGCTGCCTCTTCGGGGTGATCGGAATATGCGGAAACAAACATTCCTCTTGTTTCCGAGAAGGAAGCAGCAGGATTGCCGCCGTTTGTAAGAGAAGGAATAGTTGTTACGCCGAAGTCAATGCCTGCCTCTGTGAAGGAAGCCACGTTCCAGGGACCTGTGATGTGCATTGCTGCTGTGCCTGCCTTAAATGCGCCGTCGGCGGTATCAGTACCCAGGTCTGCGGAAGCAACGGGAATTATATCGTGGAGCTTCTGGAACATCTTCATACCGTTCACAGCATCATCGGTATTCAGATAAGAGGAAGATGTATCTGCTCCGCTTGCGCCGAAAAGACGGTTGCCGTTGCCTGTTGTGAAGAGAATGGTATAGTAAACGGAAGTTACGTCCATAACGATGGGATACTTGTCGGGATTTTCATCTCTGAAGGACTGACCCCATGTATAAAGATCGTCCCAGTTCTTGGGAACCTGATCGTCGGAGATAAGCGCTCTGTTGTAGAAGAGAGCGTATGTCTCGGCAGATGTGGGATAACCATACATTGTGCCGTCATATGTGAGAGCGCTTGAGCAGGAACCGAAAACCTGACCCTTTACCTGATCGGCGTTAGCGGTAGGAAGAATGTGTCCGCCTACAACAAGCTCGCCCAGCTTATCGTGAGGAGCGGCGAAGAGGTCGGGACCTGTGCCTGCAGGACCGTCAAGCGCAATGGCACTTGTGGAATCGCCAAGCTCAACGTTTACAAATTCGATCTTGATGTTGGGATTTTGCTCGGTGAACTTTTCGCCTGCCTGCTGTATCCACTTATCGGGACCGTCAACGGATTCCCATACCTTCAGGGTAACAGGCTCTCCGGAGGAAGCTGCGGGAGCGTCTGCGCCGTTGTTTGCTGCTGCGGTGTCTGCGCTGCTGCCCGTCTGGCTTCCGCAGCCTGCGAACATCATAGCGGCGCTTGATAATGCGAGAACTGATGCAAGTACACGTTTTTCATAATGATACCTCCAAGTAAAATATACTTTGATTTTGTCCGACTGTTCGACTGCGCTTTTATTTATTCCGTTGTTGCATTGTCTTGCGCAATCGTTTGCTCTGAAACAAGAATAGCACATTATCATTGATTTGTCGATATCACAAATATAACGATGTTTGTCAAAGATAATTGTGCAACATTTACAGGCACTTCATTTTACTCTATTTTTACTGCGCAACGCATAAAATAAGAGCAAATATACGCTAATCCATTTATATGTACAATACGCACAATATTTTTCGCACTAATTTATAGGCTTTGTTTATTGGCAACAAATAATATGTATGCTATTATAGATTTAGATAAAGCAATCGGTTGCGCAAAGAGCAATTCGAATTTGTTTACAAAATATAGATATTACGGAGCAAATAGCATATGAGCTTTTCGAATGATAAAACCACTTCCAAAGCCTCTCTGGACGATGTGGCAAAGGCACTGGGAGTATCAAAATCCACCGTTTCCAGAGTTCTCTCGGGAAAAGGAAGGATCAGTGAGGAAACCAGACAAAAGGTAATGCAGTGTGCTGCTGAGATGAATTATCAGCCAAACGTCATTGCCAGAGGTCTTGCACAATCCAAGACATTCAACATCGGCGTGGTTCTTCCATATGAGAAGGATCTGGGAGAGATACCTTTCTTCCAGAACTGCCTTACGGGGATATGCGAAACAGTTTCTTCAATGGATTATGATGTTATAGTTGCTATGGCGGCGACTGATGATGCCTCACAGCTTGACAGAATGATACGCAACAGAAAGGTTGACGGAGTGATCCTCACCCGTTCCGTAACAGGCGATCCGGCGGTAAAGCTGCTGAAAGAAAACAACATTCCCTTTGTTCTAATCGGCTCCACCGCAGACGAATCTGTTGTGCAGATAGATATCGACCATGAATCCGCCTGCTGCGAGCTTACCACATATCTGATATCCAGCGGATGCAATAGAACAGCGCTTCTTCTGGGCAGCAAAAGTCACAATGTTAATGTGAGCAGATATAACGGATATGTAAACGCATATGCCAAAAGCGGAAAAGTCTTTGACAATTCGCTTGTTTTTGAAAATCTTTCGGGACGGAGAGCTATCGAGCTTGCCGTAGGCGAAATAATTAACAAAGGCTGTGACTGTATTCTCTGCGGGGACGACTATATATGTGTAAGAGCTCTCGCCGCACTTAAAGAAAAGCAGATATCTGTTCCCGATGAAATAAAGATAGCAAGCTTTTATAACAGCCCTGTTCTTCAGAGCTACACCCCTCCCATTACATCGGTAAACGCCGACCCCTTTGAGCTTGGAGAAGCAGCTGCACATACTGTTCTGTCACTTATAAATGACAGAAATTTTGAAGGCGGCGACTTATTAAGTTACGAGATATCCATAAAGCGATCCACATTATAGTTTTCATATTTTTCCTTCCTTTTTAATGAGCCGTATAAGCTGCATTACGGCTCGAAAAATCTATCATTATTTTATCATATATTTCAAGAAAGAGAGGTCAAAATCATGGCAAAGGAATTGGTTGCACGTGACGGCTCCTCAAAAAAGAAAGTGCTTGTTACAAGTATAATCTTTATGGGGCTTTCACACATAATCTGGCTGAAACAGTATGTTAAGGGGGTATTTTTTGCGCTGATCGAGATCGCAATGCTGATATTCAGCCCGAAGATCGTTACAGCGTTAAAAAATCTTATTACCTTAGGCGATCCCCACCCCGAACTGCCCATTAAGCAGAGAGATAATTCACTGTTTATGATGATCGACGGATTTATCGTTATTGCACTAATTTTTGTGTTCGTGCTCATTTACATAATATCCGTCAGAAGTGCGCTCAAGGAATATAAAAACTACTGCATAAACGGCAGATTTGAGTCTAACAGGAATGTTATAACCAATCTCGGTGACAACGCTTTCCCCGTTGTGGGACTTATCCCTATGATAATCCTTGTTCTGTTCCTTGTAGTTGTACCTTTGCTGTTTTCCGCAGCGGTAGCATTTACGGATTATTCCTCGCCCGATCATATCGCTCCCAACAACACCATCAACTGGGTAGGACTTGAAAACTTCAAGGCTCTTTTCGGCGGTGACGCAACATGGACAGGCGCATTCGGACGAGTTGCATTATGGACACTCGTATGGGCATTCTTTGCTACCCTTACCTGCTATGTGGGCGGAATGGTCATGGCGGTCATTCTCAATGAATCCAAGCTCAAGATAACTCCCGTGTTCCGCTCGATCTGTATTCTTCCATATGCTGTTCCCACAGTCGTAACA
>JAGAJF010000044.1 GCA_017829005.1 Oscillospiraceae bacterium
CACT
This sequence comes from Oscillospiraceae bacterium, assembly GCA_017829005.1. GTDB lineage: Bacteria > Bacillota > Clostridia > Oscillospirales > Ruminococcaceae > Huintestinicola. Next base: position 5 of record JAGAJF010000044.1, read on the forward strand.
ATACATTCTAACATTTCCATTAATTCTTCCATTGTGGTACTCTCCTTCTTCGTTTTCTTTCATTATACCACTTTGGGGGCTTTTTGTTAAGCTTTTATCTTTTTGTTACTTTTTTGTAACTCATGCGTATGGTCTGGGCTTAATGAAAAGGTTGTATACGGCTGTATCACAGGAAAATAAGTCTTTGAGTGTACCGCAAGCTGTGCTTAATGCTCGTGTGCTTTGTAATGTCTTTTCAGGGTTTCTGTGATACCGTCACAATTCCCATATTTCCCTCCGAAATAAATCCGCAGCCCTCCCCGAAGGAGAAAACATCATCAGCGGCGATCTCTACGAAAGCAGCATTTAAAGCCGCAAGCCCCTTACGAGCCTTTTCCCTCGCCCGCTCGGAGGAAATTTCGGGAAGCAGGAATTTAACTCCGCCGTCCTCATACAAAACACCGATGCCGCAGCTTACGGAAAATATCTTAACAGGCTTTTTTTCCTCGCCGCAAAGCTGATATTTTCCTGCGGTCTCGCAGTTTTTCCGCTTTATCTCTGTTTTGATGATGCCATACCCTCCGGGCAGTCTGCACAGGTAATAAGCAAAGCTGCCGAAAACACATACGTCGAGTATATCCTCATAGGTCTTTTCGAAGCTTATAAAATCGTCCTCGTCCTTATGCATAATGTAGGAATTGCCCTCGGCGGAAATGGCGGCAAAGAGCCCCGATTTCCCTAAGGGGAGCAGCTTTTTGACGCTTACTCTTGCTGCCGTGAAGCTGCTGTCCGAGTCCTCGGCGTCGCAGATGTCGCTGCCCGTTATCTCTATCATCGCCCCAAGACTTACGGTCTTTTCAATCTCACCATCGGGGGTGCAGATGTACAGCAGCGAGTCGGAAAAAACGTAAAATCTTCCCTCATAATAAGCCGCATATTCGGGAGCTGTAAGAGCGCATAAAACAGGCTCCCTTTCGGGGTCATTATAAACGAAAACGCCGCCTCTTTCGGTGATGAACATAACGCAGTCCTCGCCCGCAGCCGCCCCCGATATGCCCACGGGACACCGCACTTCGGCGGTATTTCCCTCAAAGTCAGCCCTGCAGACCGTGTGCCTGCCCTCCGAGCCGAAAACAGCAACGATGCCTTTGCCGCTGTGGGAATAAACCGTCTCTAAGGGCTTGTCAGTGCCGAAGCTCAGCGGCTTTACATCTGCTTTAAGGGGCTGTGTATCGCCGCCCCGTCTTTCGGGAGCTTTCGTCACGCTTTTTGATACTGCCCTTGCCTTGGGAGCAGGCTTGTCCTTGGCAGGCTTGCTGTTAGCCGCCGCAATGCCTGCCGCCGCACCTGCTCCTGCCGCAGCGGTGCATAATAAAGCTATGTCCTTGGCTTTCATTTTATTTCACCCTTTCCGATCATTTTCCCTTGCCGAATATTCGCTTGAAAATAGATTTTTTCGGGTCAGCCGTCCGTTTGCTCAGGTCGGGTATCTGTAAGTCAAACATATACTCGCCCACCTCCAGACAGTTTAAGACCCCGTTATTGTAATATTTCTCGGCGCACTGATATCCCGTAGGAACGTAAAATGCCACGTCAAAGCCCAGCTTGTTCAGAAACGCAAGCAGAATGCTGTCCGCCCGTGAAATGACGTTCTCACCCGTTGCGATATAGATGACCTTGGGATTTACCGCCGTAAGATCAAATTTCTGAATGAGTCGCAGAATGTCGCTGCTCATATTAAGGGCAATGTGGATAATTCTGTACTCAAGTCCGCCCGTTTTCTGATCCTTAATGACATTTGCCTCAAGAAATGCGGACAGCTTATCCAGAATGTAGTCCTGAGTTTCCTCCTTGAGAAAGCCGTAGCCATAATTTTTGTGAGCCTTGACCGCCGACTTCACGAGCCGTCCGTTTTTCATAAAGCCCACCGCATATTCGCAGGAGCCTTCCTCATTCGTGATAGGCTCGCCCTTGAAAATGAGAGTGCTTTCGGGGTAAGCCATTGCCATATCGTGAAGCTCGTTCCAGTACGCAGGCAGGTCCTTGTTCTTGACACCCGATATCTTTGCCATAATAACGGGAATGTTCACCGTATCCCCCGAAACGCTGAAATTGGGTCTGAATTTAAGTTCCGAAGCCCACAGCATGGGAATTTCCTCATACATCGTTTTAAGAATTACCGCATTTCCCTTTGCGTACTGATGACTGCGGTAAATGCCCGTGTCGGTGTACATCATACTGTCAAGCTCCCGCTCCGCATAATACGCCACCGTACCGAGAGCAGCGTCACCGCCCTCTCTGGGGAATTTCTCCGCAGGCAGAGATTCCGTAAAATTCCGCTCGTACATCAGGTCATCGTACAGCTCGCATTTGCCCCCAAGCTCGGGTCTGAGTATGAGAACGTCCGCAGGACAGCGGGCTATCATTTTCACAAACATAGCCTCCGAAGCGCTTCTGCAGCCGCCGAAGATGATAAGGCAGGGAAATCCTTTTCTGCCGCCTCCGAAAAGCTCTTTCTGATATCTTTTCAGCCAGCATAACAGGAAAACGGCTTTGGACATACCCTTTCTCATATCGTTGCCGTCTGCAAAATACATATCCATAACAGCCCCGAAAGCATTTCGCATAATGCCCTGCAGCTTGGGGTCGGAGTGAACGATGTTCTGGGAAAGTGCGGCTGTCATATCTTCGGGAGTTTTGTAATTTCCCCGTGATATGGAGTTTATCTCTTCATTTGAGGGCGGGTCTATGGCTTTGTCAATGACCAGAGGGTCTCTTGTCTCTCTGAGCTTCATATAAAAGCTGTAAAGGTCGCTGAGATATGCTGTCTTGTTCTCCGCACCGTTTATTCTTGCATAGCAGGTGTAATAGGTGTCAGGCTCGTTTCCTCTTGCGTCAGGCTCTGTGAGAATGTCTCCATAGATGTTTCCCGATATCCACGCATTGACGCAGAAGCCCCCGTTTTTCCTTACGGGAGCGGCAATGCCTGCCGAAGGTACATTTTGTTCTCTTACAGCCGCAGTTCTCCGACTGCTGTCCGCCTTTTTCCTGATATCCGCCAGAGTAAAGCCCGAGGGAAAATCCGTTCCCCCCGTCACATCTATAAGCACCGCCGTTTTTTCGCATTCGGGCAGCTTGTCAAAATAAGAAGCCCCGTCATATTCCGCAATAAGCACATCACAGCCTGCCCTTGCCGCCGCCGCCAGCATCATCATCTCGTGACGGGAAATGCTGCCTTTGCACAGTATCTTCGGGGGATATTTCTCCTTTGAAGGAGCAAGAGCGCGGGCGATATCACGTCTCAGCCAGCACATAAACTTGATAAAGGTGTTCTTTAAAATACTGTCATTCTTGCCCTCGCCTTTAAGCTGTGAGAGTGACTCAAAAAAGCAGTCCGACATGGCTCTTACAGCGTCCTCCGAAGCATTGCAGCACTTTCTTGCCGCCGCCTTTATAAATTCCCTGTCAAGCCTGAAGTCCGAAGCGCAGGAGCTTTCGAAATAAGCGATATCTCCTGCTGTGGGATTAGCCATACCCTTTTCGAGAAAAGCTCCGTGCCTTACCGCCAAAGCGAAAAAGCGCATAAGAAGCTCCTCGGTGTCGGGGCAGTATTTATTTATCCTCAGAAAATGACCTCCTGCGGAAGAATTTTCCGACAGAAGCTCCGTGGGTATGGAAATGTTCATATACAAACCATCTTTCATTGATCTCTTATACTAATTCTGCATCGTTCTGTAGACAAGGACGGCAGATAGAATTACGTCAATCTAGGAAAGCGACCGCCGCAAGGCTTGCCGCCTTGCAAGGAAGCTTGACGACGAGTGACGTAATTATAGCTGTCGTATCTGTCTATAGGTTGATGTAGAATTAGTATATATTTCCGATAAAGGGGATAATGTCCTTGTAGCCCACCGCAAGATTAAGATTCTGACCCTTGCTGAAGCCTGCGGTGCTTATGCCTATGACCTCCCCGTGCATATTAAGGAGAGCGCCTCCCGAGCTGCCTCCCGAAATGGGAGCGGTAAACTGTATCATATCAACGCCGTTTATCTCCCGAAAGCCCGAAATAATGCCGTCGGAAACGCTGTTAAAAAGTCCTAAGGGACTGCCGATAGCCACCACCTTCTGACCTCTTCTCAGCTCCTCTCTGCCGTTATAGAAACGCATAGGCGTAAGCTGCCTGTCAATGCGGAGAATTGCCAGATCAAGGTTGGGGTGATATTTGATTATCTGATTTGTGCGGTAAATGTTCTCGTCATTTTCCAGCTGTACGGAGAATGACTTTGCGCCCCCCGCCACGTGGAAATTTGTGAGTATGTATCCTCCGCTGCCGATGATTATGCCCGAGCCTGAGCCGATTGTCCTTCCCCTGCTGTTGTGGAGAGTTATCATGACCACCGATGAAGCGAGCGTAGCAAGCTCCTCAAAGGACATCTCGCCGCTCTGAGAAGGGCTTTCCCTGACGGGAGACGGAGCAGGCTCACTTGCAGGAGTTCTCACAGGAGATGCGGGAACGGTAAGAGGGATATGCTTTCCCGAAACGGCAGGAACAGCAGCTTTGGGAGCCTTTGCCCCCACCTTTGACGCAATAGCTACTGAGCCTGAGCCTGCATATACAGCGCTTGCGGGCTGAAACTCGGGAAGGGTAAATTCCCTGTTTTCCCCAAGCCTGATAAGCTCCTCACTGCGCTCCATTCCACAGGGAAGAGAAGGCTCGCCCGAGGGAACGAGCAGCAGAACATCTATCCCCATAAGCGCCGCCATAAGGCAGAAAAGATATTCCTTTCCTCCTGCCTTCCCCGAGCAGACAAGCTTGGGACATTTTCCGCCCGACGAACAAAGCCCTTCAAGGAGCCTGTCGGCACGGAACATAAGCATAGCCGCAAGATTTTTTTCAATGGAATCGTTCATATCCTTTCGGGCACAGCGGTAAAGGGCGCAGACCTCTTTCAGAGCCGTTTCCGTCTCGGCAGGAAGAACCTTTTCGCCTTTGCAGAGCCTGTCCCATTTGTCGCCATATTCCGCCGCTTCTTTAACTCCCGGCATCGGAAATGAGGTCACTCTGCGGTATACGCACCTTTCATCTGCGGACAGCCTGCGGTCAAGGCTTTGTATATCCTCGGAAAGCTTCGGGTAATACCCCGTTCCCAGAATAAAATAAACGCTTCTTACCCCTGCCGCTGTTCTGCCTCTCACATCGCCGAAGGCTTCAATTCCTGTTATTTTCATTGGATTGAACCGAATTTCCATTTTCCCATAACTCCATTTTGACAAAAGCTGTTTAAGACAAATTAACTGTAATTATATTATACAACATATCATAAAAAAAATCAACGGGTGGACATTATCTATTATAGCACAAAAGTTCTAAAATGTCAATAGCAAATTTACAGATCACTCATTTTATCCCAAAGGTCATATCCCCGCTCCTCAAGATATTCGTAAACCTTTCTGCGTGCGTAATACCTTGCCTGCCGCTCCTCGCATACCTCGGACATTTCTTTTCCCGAAAGCCACTGATAATAATGGGTCAGCTCGTGGGCAAGGGAAGAGACGGTGGCACAAATGGCGTTAAATTCCCCCTGCTTTTCCCGAAGCTCATAAAAATCTCCCACAGCTATCTTTATAAATGGCGTTTCCGACCTGTCAAAGGGCGTGAATATGGTGGCGGAAACATTCTCCCCGTCCATAGCCCTGATATGCTCCGTATTTTTCAGATAAACATTCACTCTGACGGGAAATGCGTATCGGCAGCGGAGCCATTTCACAAAATCAAGGAAAAAGCTTCGGAGCCTGCCGTCCATTCCTTTGGCGCAGTGAAGACTTATTCCGCCCTCTGAATTGTCCGAACCGTGTTTTATCCATATTCTCAAGCCGCCGCCCCCCTTTTTATTATTATATCCGCCGAGCCGAGGTATTTCAAGAAAAGAAAAACGCCGCTTCTCCCAACGAAAGAAGCGGTGCAATGCCTTATGCCTGATCAGAGAAACGATGCCGCAGCGTGTTAACAACAAACAGCAGATACCGATAAATACCAATCATTTTGGGTACATCTGACTACCGGACAAGGAGGTGAGACTCTATTCTATTCAATTTGAACGCTGAAATAAAGTCTGAAAAATTCTTGACCCTTTATTTGCGAGGACGGAAGACTTTGAATTTGGTTGAGTAATTTTTATGTCTTGAATAAAAACAGATAACTCACGATCGTCGCTGGAATTAAATACTTCGCTGGGTTTCCAGGTTTTTAGCGCATTGATCGTTACAATACGTTTTTCATGAGTTATCATAAACTCAATAGGGGTTGGGTTAAATACCTTACACTTATGAAAAGTATTGCCATTTGCATCCTGTAATTCAACATCAATAGGTTTCGAAGAATCTAATATAAAACTTACCATACAGCCGCCAAAATCAATCAGGTTAATAGCAGAATTTTTACTGCACCATCGAAAAAGCTGAGAAGTCTTTGTGTTGATCTCCCAAGAAAAAGTATTTATAAAATATGCATCGTTTTTAATATTCAGAAGTTTGTTTTTTAATTTTACATTTCTGAAGATATAATCCCAATGCTTATCATACCCTCTCCAGTTTTGTCCGGTATGTTCATTTTCATCATAAATTTCAAAAATATACAAATTATCGCTTGAAACAGGTATTCTTTTGATTGTGAAATTCTTAGTATGATTTAATACAACCAATACCGAATTTTTACCGTACTTGGAGATCAGAATATTTCTTAATTCTTCAGCCTCATTAACGGACATATTGGTTCGAATAAATAAAAGATCAAGCTGTTTATTTTTATATTTTAATAATCTTGCTATCCTTTTATTTACATGCTTGATCACATCAGGATAAGACTCGCTGACAGGAATATCAAGGGGGAAGATGTGCTGATGTATCATATTATATTTACTGTCAGTTACTTTTAAGTGTTCTGTTGCGCTGTTCTCATCAACGATCAGGTTATCATAATTCAGCCAATCTGAAAAATCATTACGGATCGAATCTATGAATTTATTGTGATCCAAACAACTGAAAAGCCAATCAAAAGGAAGTGATTCCTGGCGTAATTCCATTCTGTTTAACTGATATGCTGTCTGACAAGTTCCGCCCAAAGAAATCACAGCGTCAAAATACAATTCATTCTTTTCAATTTCAAAAGCAGAGTCACAGAGTTTCATTAGTTTATTCACCTTTTCTGTTGCCATACATCTTCCTGTAATACTCCTGATATTCGCCCGAAATGATGTTTTCCCACCATTCCTTGTTATCAAGGTACCACTTGATAGTTTTCTGAATACCGTCCTCGAATTTTGTTTCGGGGAGCCAGCCAAGTTCGTTGTGTATCTTAGTGGGGTCAATGGCGTAGCGCATATCGTGACCCTTTCTGTCAGCAACAAAGGTGATAAGGTCCTCGCTCTTTCCGAGAGCCTTAACGATGATCTTTACAATATCAATATTCTTCATCTCGTTATGACCGCCGATATTGTATACCTCGCCCTCTCTGCCCTTGTGGATAATAAGGTCTATAGCCTTGCAGTGATCCTCCACATACAGCCAGTCACGGACATTCTCACCCTTGCCGTAAACGGGGAGGGGCTTATCGTTAAGAGCATTTGCTATCATAAGAGGGATAAGCTTCTCGGGGAAGTGATAGGGACCGTAGTTATTGGAGCAGCGTGAAATGGTCACAGGCAGGCCGTAGGTGCGGTGATACGCAAGGACAAGCAGGTCTGCCGAAGCCTTGGAAGCGCTGTAGGGGCTTGAGGTGTGGATAGGTGTTTCCTCGGTAAAAAACAGGTCGGGACGGTCAAGAGGCAGATCGCCGTAAACCTCATCTGTGGACACCTGGTGATACCGCTTTATGCCATACTTGCGGCAGGCGTCCATCATTACCTGAGTGCCGATGATATTGGTGTTAAGAAACACTCCGGGGTCTTCGATGGAGCGGTCAACGTGGCTCTCTGCCGCAAAATTGACCACCACATCGGGCTTTTCTTCCTCAAAGACCTTGTTTACAGCATCTCTGTCGGTGATATCCACCTTGCAGAAGCGGAAATTGGGGTTGTCCATCACGGGAGCAAGTGTCTCAAGATTTCCCGCATAGGTCAGGCAGTCAACGCAGACTATCCTGTAATCGGGATATTTTTTAAGCATATAATGAACGAAATTTCCGCCTATAAAGCCGGCACCGCCCGTTACGATAATAGTCATAATTATTCCTCCGAAAGTGATAATAAATATTTTCCGTAGTCGGTCATTTTAAGCTCCTCACCTATAGCGTGAAGCTGTTCTGTTGTAATAAAGCCCCGTCTCCAGGCAATTTCCTCAATGCAGGAAATGTAAAAGCCCTGCATATCCTGAACGGTCTGAACAAATTCAGCCGCCTTGAGCATACCCTTGGGGGAACCTGTGTCGAGCCACGCCATACCTCGTCCCATAAGTGTAACGTTCAGCATACCGTGTTCCAGGTAATAGTTATTTATGGAGGTTATCTCTATCTCGCCCCGAGCGGAAGGCTTGACGTTCTTTGCTATATCCACAACGTGATTGTCATAGAAATACAGTCCCGGGACCGCATAGTTTGACTTTGGAACAGCAGGCTTTTCCTCAATGGAAATCACCTTGTTGTTTTTGTCAAATTCCACAACGCCGAACTCTTTGGGATTTGCGACGGGATATCCGAAAATAGTAGCGCCGCCGTTTTCAATCTGCTGTCTGGCGTCCCAAAGCGTTTTTGAGAAATACTGACCGTAGAAAACATTATCCCCCAGAACGAGACAAACGCTGTCGTCCCCGATGAAGTCCGCACCCAGAATAAAAGCATCTGCCAGTCCTCTGGGCTTGTCCTGCACCTTGTATTCAATGTGTATGCCTATCCTTGAGCCGTCTCCCAAAAGCCTTTGGTAATTGGGAGTGTCCTCGGGGGTGGAGATAAGAAGTATCTCCCTGATATTTGCCAGAAGCAGGACTGACAGAGGATAATAAATAAGGGGCTTGTCATAAATTGGCAGAAGCTGTTTTGATACTGCTATTGTATTCGGGTAAAGGCGAGTGCCTTTTCCGCCGGCTAATATTATGCCTTTCAATTAGTTTCATCCTTTCTTTTTTTAAATATAAAGAATTTGCTGAAAATATAATTCAGCACTATAATTATTATATTAACGGCACATTTTGAAATAAGCTTATTGCAGTTTAAATAAAGTAAAAGCCACATACCGCCGTTATCAATAAGTATTGTTCCTATCCTCATACCAAAGAATTTGATAAAGGTTTCCCATAAGATCGGATTTTTAAAAACAAATTTACTGTTTGTCCAATATGCAAAAAGCACGCTGAGCACAAAGGCTATGGAATTTGCTATTATATCATTGAGAAATAAGGAAAGCGATAAATACAGTACAGTATTTACGACAACTGTGAAAAAACCGAATATCAAGTAAAGTATGGTTTCCTCATACTTTATTAGAATTTTCTTGACAGCTTCAATCATTTGTAAGATATTCCTTTATATTCTCATAGTACTGCAGTGCGTGTTCAATACAGATGTCCATATTGTAGTATTTGAACTCAGCAAGACGACCGCATAGGAAAATATTATTGTATTTTTCCACTTCTTTGATGTACTTTTGATATGTTTGTGTACTGTTCGTTGTTAATACAGGATAATACGGAATGTTAGCTTCTGCGGAATCAGGGTCATATTCCAAAGGAAATTCTGTGGCTACAACAGTTTTCTTTATATCGGGTCTGTTCGGTGTAAACTGCTTATATTCAGTTTTACGAGTATATCCGGGCGCCTGAGGATAGGAAATGATCTCACAGGGTAAGACCTGATATTCATCATAGTAATCATAATCTATTTTCAAAGAACGGTACGGCAGTCTTCCGTATTTCAGTCCGAAAAGCTCATCAATGGCGCCTGTATAAATAAGGCAGTCGACCTTTTCGCCGTCATACAATACCAGATCTTCATTTTCATCAAATCTGATATGGGAAAGTGCATCGGTATTGAGCTGCAGATCAATATTGGGATGATCCAGCATATTTCTGAATATTTCGGTATAGCCCTTAACCGGCAGATACTGAAAATCTTTATTTAAATACCTTTCATCAAAGCTCATTGCCATAGGAACACGTTCAAGTACGGATTTTTCAATGCTTTCAGGAGGAATTCCCCATTGTTTTGCCGTATATGTCCGGTATGCTTTTTCAAACAGCAGTTCACCATATGCTTTAATGTCATTGTCACCGCTGGACAGAAGTTCAAAAATAGGGACACGGTCTCTTCCATAAAACTCACTTCTCAGCTTTGCAAGCAGGCTTTCCGATTTTTTTGCTCCCACAAGCTGCTGAAGGGTTCGGAAATTAAACGGAAGCCTTACGTAATTTCCGTCAATATAGCTTAAAAGCTTTGTATCGTGAGGGAAAAGCTCAGTATATTTTTCAAGAAATTCAATAACATAATACTTATTTGTATTGATGAAATGCGGACCGTATTTTTGGATAAGTATTCCGTTTTCGTCATACTCGTCATAGGCATTGCCGCCGATATGCGTTCTTCTCTCAACTACAGTAACCTTCATATTAAGTTCTTCGGCAATTTTTCTGGCTAAAATACTTCCCGAAAAACCTGCACCGACTATGATGATCTTTTTCATTTTAAGCCTCCCAGTTAAGCGACTTGACCCATTCCGCTGTTTTAAGAATACTATCTTTAAAATCCGCTGTACACTCAAAACCTGTGTCGTTGTAAAGCGCTTCTAAATCTATGAGAGAATAATCCATATTTACAGTATCTTTGTATTCTCCAAATCCTAACTCTGCCTCAGGGCAAAGGATATCTCTTATCTCTGTAAAAAGTTCACGAAAGATTTTTAATTTGCGATGACCGACATAATAACTTTTCAGATTATGACCTTTTTCCGCAATGGCAATAAATGCGTCTGTTATATCGTCGATATATATCATATCATAATAATTATTGCCTTCAATGAGTTTTGGATTTTTCTTATTATTTAGTTGGTTAATAACAATGTTGGCAAGCATTTTTGAACGGTTACCCTCGCCGTAAGCCATACATATGCGTCCGGCACTATACTCGATACCATTTTGGAAAGCAAGGGTTTTGCAAACAAGTTCAGCAGCCATTTTGGATGTTGAATAAATACAGGTATATCGTGGGGTAAATGAATCTGAGCGCATAAAATTTTCAATTTCATATTCGTTGTATGTGCCTGCCAATACAAACTTATGGCAGTCCAGCGATTTAGCTGCCATAATTGCGTCAGCCGCATATGCCGCATTATTAAGCTGAAGTCTGTAGTCTTTAAAAGAATCACCGAAAACGCCCTGCCACGCAAAGTGAAAAAATACATCAAATCCGCTTTCATTTATAATTTCAGAAAGATTTGCATATTTTGTAAAATCAGCCACGATCGGCACAAAATCTCCATACTTTTTCATTGCTTCGAGTCTTTCGGCATTGATATCAATGCCATAAACTTTTACACCCATTGATAAGAGCTTTTTTGTAAGTGCGCCGCCGATAAAACCGGTAGCTCCTGTTACTATTACTTTTTTCATTTTGTATTCTCCATAGTAAAGTTAACGTCGCTTTCTGCCAGAGTGGGGGCATTCATATCTTTTGGGGATACAATGATATCCTCAATGCCCCACGCTATATCAAGCTCGGGATCTTTCCAGGAAATAGCCCTGTCATATGCAGGTTCGTACAGCTCGCTGACCTTGTACTGCACTTCCGTATCGTCAACAAGAGACATACAAGCGTGACCGAAGCCTTTTGGAATATAGATCTGCTTTTTGCTTTCAGCGTCAAGCTCCACCGAAAGCCATTTTTTGTATGTGGGTGAATCTTTGCGAAGATCCACAACAATATCAAGTATTTTACCTTTTGTACAGCGAAGAAGCTTGGACTGAGCATAGGGAGCATTCTGAAAGTGTATTCCTCTTATTGTGCCTTTCTTCAAGGATAACAAGTGATTATCCTGCACAAAAACATCATTGATGTTATATTTTTTCATAGTCCGCAGGGAATAAGATTCCATATAGTATCCCCGATAGTCTTTAAAAACGTCCGGTTCAATGAGAAATACACCGGGAATTTCAAGTTCAGTTACATTCATTTTCTACCATTATCCTTTCAACTAATCTGCCTTGTGCAGCGATCTCACCGTAGTGCTGAGTACGGATATCATTGCTGCACACGCATTTTTCAAAATATTCAATAGACTTTTTAAACGTATCATCCGCAGGCAAAGTAAAACTCTGCTCCTCGTTTCCCTGCTTAATGGTAACAGTAGGCTCAAAGCCGTCGGGAGCGGTAAGTATCCTGTTTGTGTAAATGCTTCCCGTGCTGCCCCATACGTCAAGACTGCACCTATAGCTGTTGTCCATACCGAAGGAGACCTGAGCGGTCAGTCCGTCATCATTTGTGAGAGTGGCATTTCCGTAAATGTCTACCTCAAAGCTGTCCTTGCCGCACAACTTAGATGTGGTAACTTTTGCCGTTTCGCCCAGAAACATTCCCGCAAGCTTCAGAGTATAGCCGCCGCAGTCCAGAAGTGCGCCGCCGCCCAGAGCCTTGTTGTATCTGAAATCATTCGCCCCTCTGAACGGGAAGCCGAAATCTATTCGGATAAGGCGGATATCGCCTATAACGCCTTCGTTTATCTTGTTCTTTATCCATTCTATCTGGGAATGAAAAGCGAACATATAGTTTTCGTGAACTGCAAGCTCTTTGGAGCGTGCAATGGAGATAAGCTCATCCGTATCTTTCAGAGATGTGGTGAAGGGCTTTTCCATAAACAAATGCTTTCCGTTTTCTAAAGCTGCCTTTCCCCATCTGTAATGAAGCGCAGGGGGCAGGGGAAGATAAACGGCGTCGATATCGGGGGAGCTGAGCAGCTCGGTATAACTATTATAAAGCTTTCCGCCGTATTCGTCAATAAATTTTTGTGCCTTATCAGTCTCACTTTTTTTCAGCTCGTCCGTAAGCACGCCGTTCCATTCGGAAGAGCCGGCGGTGGAAATACCCGCAAATTCAATGCCCTCACATTTTGTCAGCGCAGGCATAAAACGTCTGTATGCTATTTCAGAGGGACAGATAACGCCTATCCTTATCTTTGCCATAGTCAAGCCTCCTATACTATTTATCTGTTTCTTCGTTTTCCTTATCGCTGAAATTCAGCTTTTTACCCACAACGACCAAAGGTCTGTGAAGACTTCTGGTATTTATGCTGAGTATGTATTCGCCCATAATGCCAAGGAAAAACAAAATGACCGCTCCGATAAGAAATACTCCGACAGTCAATGCAGGTATTCCTATGGGGTAATTTTCCCAGTTCATAAGCTTTCTTACAAAAACTATTATTGCAATAATAACGCTGGCAATGCCGAGAAATACTCCGATAAAAGTTGCCAGTCTCATAAAGGTTTTAGTATAAGCAGTTATTCCCTGCATTGCAACATCATAATATTTGTTGAAATTGAAATTTGACGAGCCTCGTTCACTTTCAGCCTGTTCATATCTGACGATTTCCAGATCCATAGCAAATTCTCCTACAATTCCTTTGAGATAAGGCATAGGATCGTCGATCTGCTTCAGCACATCAATAAATTCACGGTCATAAAGTCCGTACCCGTTAAAGTGCTGTATCTGCTTTACAGCTGAGAATTTTCCCATTATATTGTAAAAAAGTGTTCTTACGCCATAAACAAACTTGCTTTCTTTACTGGAAACTTTCTGACCGATAATTACCTTGGAACCGTTTTCCCATTTTTCGACAAAAAGCGGAATATTCTCGGGAGGGTCCTGTAAGTCACCGAAAAGCATAAATACAGCGTCTCCGTCAGCATAGTCTTTCAGGCAGGCATACACATTTCTGGAAAATCCGAAATTCTTTGCATTGCGAACGCCTTTGCACTTACTGTCGCTGCTGCAGACTGATGTTATTTCCTTCCATGTGTTATCAGGAGAATGATCGTCAACAAAAATTATCTCATAATCATATTGAGGCAATGACTGACTGAAAACATCTGTCAGCCTCCTATGCATATTTTCAATGCTTTTTTCATCATTATAACACGGTATGACAACCGAAATTTTCTTCATTTGGTTTTCCTCTTCCCTTAATTGGAAATTTGCTATATTTGCTAAATATTAAGCAGCGAGAGCAGATTTCTCAGCTGAATGTTCAGCACATTATTGAACTGTACCATAGAGTTTAGCGTTTTGTAATCAAGCCAGAAATACCCTGCAGGAAGGTTTTCAACCTGTTCGGGAGAAACTCTGAGTATGATATTTCTATTCTGCTCGTGATAAAACCTGCCGCCCTCTTCGGAAAGTATCACATTGTTCCGTATCTCTCCGCCGTTTTCAAGAAGCCTGAAAAACAGCCTGTCAACAGGGGAGTATTCTTCCTCCGGAACAGCCGCTTCAAGCTGAACGGTGGGAGCCAGCTCAATGCCGTCAAAGCAGCCTGCTTCCGGTTTCGCCTGAACGAGGAATTTAAGCTTTCCGTCGAAAACAGCGGTTATCAGACCGAAAACAGCCATACCCTCCGCCTCGAAAAGGGGCTGAGTCCAATGGGTCACCTCTCTGCCCTCTATCTCGATGTCGCAGAATACCACTTTGAAGGGATAGCCTTTTTTGTGAACTATGCCGTCATCGGTAAAGTTCCAGGACGAAAGCTTCGTAAGCGGCACGATCTTGTTTTCGCAGCCGTGCAGCATTCGGTGATCGTTTATATAACGGAATACCTTAACAAATTCAGAGTGGTCATTTTTGCAGAACATTGAATTAAAAAGCGCTTTATCGGTAAACTCGTCATACAGCTCATTCTTTTCATATTCGGAAATGTTATACTGTGAATATGGTATGCAGGAAAGCACAGTCCTTGTATCCATATTGACAAGATTGTCTATCTTCATCAGCGTTTTTATGGTCCCGAGGGTCATCCACCTGTGGCTTGGAAGTACTTCAATATCCTCGTTGACTTTTATGATGATATTCCTGTTTCGCTTGCCGAGAAAACGTGAGGACTGCTCCGACTGGATCTGATCGACGATTATATCTTCGGGCTTTGCGTTCAGGAAATAGTCAAGATATGCAGGCTTTTTGCCGCCGTGCTTTTGGGTAAAGTTGCTTTTGGTCGCCTGTATGGTGGGGGATATCTGTATCTTGTTCACGTTTCCCGGCTCTATCTTTGCCTGCATAAGAAAGTGCAGAACGCCGTTTATCATCTTGCAGATAATGCCGAGGTAGCCGATCTCGTCCTGAATAAGCACAGGCTGTTCGAGAACAAGTTCACTGTCACGGTACTGCTGCAAGCCTCTTATCTGAAAGAAGCTGTTGTTTGTATTGCGTATCTCTCCCGAAGCTTCGTCATAAAACCATTTGTCGCTGTCGGACAGACGGTTTTTGGTTATCTGAACTTTAAGGCAGCTGTTTTTCTGTCCGACCCATTCAAGTATTGAATTGTATTCTTTATTATCGGGAAAAGCTTTGGCAGAACGTATAAATTCCTTTAGCAAAGTTATCTCTCTTTCCTGAGCTTAATTTTTAAATTTATGGTATAATGCTGATTTTCAGATATTCCGTTTTCATCGGAATATCTGAAAATCGGTATTATAACAAAAACAAGCAGAGGCAGAACGTGAACTTATCCGCAGACTGGTATTGCTTGGTCATGCTGTTCACATTCTGCATCTATTAACTTGTTAAGACTATTTTGAATTCCTTAAAGTATTATATTCCGAAAGTTGCGACCAGATTTTTAAATTCCTGAGAACCGGCGCAGCTTCTGAACACCTGTTCTCTGGTCATGCCGTTTTTCATTTTTTCGAGCCAATTGGCTTTGCCGACGCTGTCGGAGTTTCTGCCGAGAAG
>JAGAJF010000045.1 GCA_017829005.1 Oscillospiraceae bacterium
CTCTTCGCTTACCTTTCGATAAGCTCGGAATTTCAAGGGTTTCTTTGGTCGTTCATTGTTCAATTTTCAAGGTTCTGAGTTAGCCCTCTCTTTCGAGACAGCTTATTTAGTATATCACATTAATTTTAGTTTGTCAAAGAATATTTTGTATATTCTTTTTGAACCGTTTGTGAATACTCGCCGCAGCTTTAACTTTGTTTTCCCTTTCGGTTTACTCCGTATCACCGACAGCTTTATTATCTTACCATATCCTTTTTCTTTTGTCAAGCCTTTTTCGACAGTTTTTTAAGTTTAGCTATTTTGTATTTTTAAACTATCTTTCTGCCGTCATTTAATGTGCATATTCAACACATCTATCACGTTTTAAATCCAAACTCATAAGTAAATACCATTTTATTATTACACTTCCCAAAAAATTAAAAGTCCTGCCCAAAATAATATATTGTTTTCCGCCCGGAAAATCATTATAATATGTATCTTGAAAAGTATAAAGAAAGGAAAGATCAAAATGTCAGCACCCCGTGACCTCACGGAAGGAAAACCAATGAAGCTCATTCTGGGCTTCGGCATACCAATGCTTTTCGGATTTCTTTTTCAGCAATTTTATAACCTTGCCGACACCGCCATCGTCGGCAGATTTTTAGGAAGTGACGCTCTTGCCGCCGTAGGCAGTACAGGCTCACTTAATTTCCTCGTCATCGGCTTTGTAATGGGTGTTTGCAACGGTTTTGCCATACCCATATCCCAGATGTACGGCGCCGCCGACTATAAACAGCTTAGAAAATACGTCTCAGG
This sequence comes from Oscillospiraceae bacterium, assembly GCA_017829005.1. Taxonomy (GTDB): domain Bacteria; phylum Bacillota; class Clostridia; order Oscillospirales; family Ruminococcaceae; genus Huintestinicola. The sequence goes on from JAGAJF010000045.1 coordinate 796, forward strand.
CTCCCTGTGGCTGTGTATCTTCTTCACCGTTATCATAACCGCAATAACACTCTTTTTCTGCTCGGACATTCTTCTCGCCACTAATACCCCCGAGGACATATTTGACCGTGCCTACATCTACATATTCACCATCTTTGCAGGTATCCCCGCCTATTTTCTCTATAATATGACCGCCGCCATACTCCGCTCCCTCAGCGACAGCAAGACCCCCGTGACCTGGCTTGTCATAGCGTCTGTAATAAATATAGTGCTTGATGTCATCTTTATCCTCGTCTTTAAAATGGGCGTTTTCGGCGCAGCGCTGGCAACGGTCATAGCCCAGTTCATTTCGGGAGCAGGCTGTCTGATAAAGGTCTGTCGGGGCTTCCCGATACTCGTAATGTCAAAGGAGGAGCTGAAGCCATCGGGCAAGCATACGGGAATGCTTCTTGCAATGGGAATACCTATGGGACTTCAGTATTCCATAACCGCCATCGGCTCTGTAATACTCCAGACCGCCGTAAATCAGCTTGGAACGATGTACGTCACCGCTGTAACAGCCGCCAATAAGATATCAATGTTTATGTGCTGCCCCTTTGATGCAATGGGAAGCACAATGGCGACCTATATGGGTCAAAACGTGGGCGCACGAAAATGGGAACGCCTTAATAAAGGTCTCGGAGCCTGCACCCTTCTCGGACTTATCTACTCGGTCGGGATACTCGGCGTTATCCTCCTCACAGGCGACTATCTTGCAATGATATTCCTTGATAAAAGCAGCGCCGATCTTATCCCACTTGTAAAGCAGTTCCTCATAACCCTTGCCGCATTCTATTTTCCCCTTGCGCTTGTAAATATCGTGAGATTTTCCATTCAGGGAATGGGCTTCTCGCCCACAGCCACCTTTGCCGGCATACTTGAAATGATAGGCCGCAGCGCAACAGCATATTTTGTTGGCATTGTCGGCTTTACGGCAGCCTGCTTTGCATCACCTGCCGCCTGGATACTTGCGGATATGTTCCTTATCCCCGCATATTTTCTCTGTCGCCGAAAGCTTATCGTCAAAAACGCAGACATCCCACAAGCCATATAATAAAAAGCTCCGCACCGTTACGCAGGATTCAGCATAACGGTGCGGATTATTTTGCATTATCCATTTTCTTTTTCAAAGCAAGCACCCTCGGGCGGTTAAATCGCTGTATCATAACAAAATACAGATCAATAAGGCAGGCGAAAACCGAGGTGATAACAAACACCCCAAGCGCCCCGAACCTGAGCGAAAACAAAACAGGCACAAAGGATAATACCATAACTATCTCGTGAGCCACCTCCGCCTGAGTCATATTGTGAAGGAGCTCGTCATATGTACGCTCATTGATATCAAACTGCCAGGGCTTTGCAGTCAGGGCATTTTTCTTTGCTTTCTTGAGATTGATTTTTTTATACAAAGCTTTTTCAAAGCGGCTCTGCCGATACCGGTTCGCATTATACCGGAAATCTCTCTTTGCATAGATAAGCGTAATGATCTCCCCTACCGCCACCCTCATAATGAAATGATAGAAAAAAGTAAGGAAGGTAACGAACATAGCAAAGAAGAAACCATTATCAAAGCGTTTATCCAATAAATAAAATACCGCCGCCAGCACAGCAAACAGCACCATTGCAAGTATAAGCAAAATAAATGTCTTTGAAGCCTTGATCTTTGACATAAGCTGCCCCTCCCATAAAAAAAAGCCTGACACACAAACAAAGTATATCACAATACCGTCTGTGTGTCAAGCAATTCATTTTATGTTTTATGAGGCAGTCTCTCAGGCTCTCTCTTTATGTACTTTATCCATCTCACATTAAGCCCGCGCTTTTTCTTCATCTGCATAAAGCTTACCGCAAGGTCAATCGCCATGACCCCAATAAGCATTACAGACAAAGGCTTGATATCATCTGTGTTCATCATGGAAATAACGCCCATAATCGGCTCGAAGCAGGCGCCCATAAAGGAGGTTATTATAGCCGCAAAGCCGATGCTTGTGGGGATAGAAGTGTACTTGGTGATGTGGAGCGGAATCCGGTTGTAATTCCAGTATTCAAATCCCCAAAGTCTTTCCACCAGATGTCCGAGAATAAGCTCGCCCACGGTAACTATCACCATCGAGCAGAGAAAATAGATAAAGAATTTCTCCGCCTTTGAAGCATTAACGATTATATGCCCGGGAAGAGTCATATGCTCGGGGGTGCCGAGGAGCAGGTACATTCCCACAACTAAAAGGCCATAGCCCATAAGAAAGGGCAGGTGCATATTTCTGTTGTCAATAAATCCCTTTGTAGCGGCGAGCCAGAGATTTTCCAGCGTAAAGCCGAGAAACGATATGAACGCTATCATTATTCCCAAAGAGTAAATATCATAGCCGTATGTCATAGAACATAACCCCTTTCTCTGAAAATATATTCTATGGTTATATTCTACAGCATATTCCGCAACTAAACTTCAACCGAACCTCAATTTTTGTTGAGGCGGGTGACGACCCGCGGCGAGGTCGCGCTGTGTGTTTGTGCGGAACGGTTATTTTGTCTCCGCGCCGACAGAAATGTTAACTGCCCGAAAAATTGGAATTTGGCGGGTGACGACCCGCGGCGAGACGTTCTGTAATTTATTCGGACATCAGACTGTCGGCTCGGTAACGATACAAATATACTGACCGATATATTCCATTTGCGGTGCATATTATTTCTACCGTTACCGAGCCGCC
>JAGAJF010000046.1 GCA_017829005.1 Oscillospiraceae bacterium
ATGGTGGCGGCTGTTTCCCTTGCCACACCTGCGTTCCTGCTTTTTATGGCGGTGGGAATGCTTTTCGGTATCGGCGGAACGTCCCTTATCTCAAGGCTTTTGGGCGAGGGAAAAAAGGAAAAGGCTATGCACGCCTGCTCCTTCTGCTTCTGGACAGCGGCGGGTGCGGGAGTTTTCGGAATGCTCCTTATAAATCTTGCGGCAGAGCCTGTGGCAAGGATAGTGGGAGCCAGCCCCGATACCTTTGATTATGTGGTGGAGTACCTTAAAATAGTTTCCTACGGCATACCCTTTCTCGTTATCGGCAATGCATTCAGCTCCATTATCCGTGCGGAGGGCAAGGCAGGCACGGCTATGGCGGGAATGATAATCGGAAATCTTGCCAACATTATTCTCGACCCCGTTATGATACTCGGACTTCATATGAACGTGAGGGGAGCGGCGGCTGCCACCACCATAGGAAATATGCTCAGCGCATTATTCTACATCTTCCACTTTTTGGGCGGAAGATCAATGCTCACAATAAATCCCAAGCTCTACAAGGCGGGAGAGGGGATAGCAACGGGAGTGCTTGCCATCGGCGTTCCTGCGTCCCTTAACAGTATGCTTATGAGCATCTCGAATGTGGTCATAAACAACCTTATGACAAATCACGGGGATATGGCTGTGGCAGGTCTTGGCGTGGCTATGAAGGTGAATATGATAGCCGTAATGCTCCTTATCGGTCTGGGTACGGGCGTACAGCCGCTGCTCGGCTATAATTTCGGTGCGGGAAACCGAGAAAGGTTCAAGAGTATACTGAAATTCTCCCTTATATTTGCAGTCTCCCTCAGCGTGGTGATGACGGTCATATGCTACGTATTTGCAGGACCTATGGTAAACGCTTTCCTTGAAGAGCCCAGCGCATACGACTACGGAATGCAGTTTGCCCGTATCTACATCATTTCGGGACCAATTTTAGGCGTGCTTTTCGTTATGATAAACACAATTCAGGCAATGGGAGCGGCTGTTCCCTCGCTTATCCTTTCCATAAGCCGTCAGGGACTGCTTTTTATGCCTGTGCTGTTTACATTTAATGCCGTTTTCGGAACGGCACGTTCACTTGCGCTTGCTCAGCCTGTGACGGATTATCTTGCGGCGGCGCTTTCGGTGGTGCTGGCGGTGCTTTCCTTCAAGAAATATTTCAGGGAGAGAAAAGCAGAATAATACGTATCTGCGTGTATTTATATTAACGGCATATCGGGGATTTATTTTTCACGATATGCCGCTTTTTTTTTATTTGTACCAAATGCACAAAAAACGTTTAAATAATTTGTTATGCAAAAATAACACATTACGGTTGAATAAAAACGTTTAATATGGTAAAATAAATAAAGCGATATGCATAATGCCGCAGAAAGCATGGTAAATTTATCGGAGAGTACGGCTTATTTGCGGCAAAAGGGCATATTTCACCCATTATGGGTGGCTTTCAAAAATTATGAAAATGAGGTATGTTCAATGAAATTCGGTTTCTTTGATGACACTAACAAGGAGTATGTCATTACTTCTCCCAAGACCCCTTATCCCTGGATAAACTATCTCGGAACACAGGACTTTTTCAGCCTTATTTCCAACACCGCAGGCGGCTACAGCTTCTATAAGGACGCTCGTCTTGCAAGAATTACCCGTTACCGCTACAACAACGTTCCCGCAGACGCAGGCGGACGCTATTTCTACATAAACGACAACGGTACCGTATGGAATCCCGGCTGGTCTCCCGTAAAGACTGAGCTTGACGAGTATGTATGCCGTCACGGTATGGGCTACACCGTTATCAAGGGCAAAAAGAACGGTCTTTCCGCTGAAGTGACCTTCTTCGTTCCTCAGAACTTCACAGGTGAGGTTCAGAAGGTAGTTCTCAAGAACGAGAGCGGCGAAAAGAAGTCCTTCAAGCTCTTCTCCTTCCTTGAGTGGTGTCTGTGGGACGCTCAGGACGACTCCGCCAACTTCCAGAGAAACTTCAACACGGGCGAGGTTGAGATCGAAGGCAGTACAATCTACCACAAGACCGAGTACAAGGAAAGAAGAAACCACTTTGCTTTCTACACCGTAAACGAGTCCATTGACGGCTATGACACCGACAGAGAGACCTTTATGGGCAGCATTTACAACGATTTTGCAAATCCCGAGACAGTTTTCGCAGGCGAGCCCAAAAACTCCGTTGCAGACGGCTGGTCTCCCGTTGCTTCCCACTTCAAGAACATCACTCTTGAGGCAGGGGAGACAAAGACTCTCGTTTATGTTCTGGGCTATGTTGAAAATCCCTATCCCGAGAAGTTCAACGCCGATGGCTCTATGAACAAGTCAAGAGCTTACGAGATGATGAAGAAGTTCGACACAGCAGACAAGGCAGATGCCGCTCTTGCAGAGCTGAAAAAGACATGGGACGAGCTTCTTGCCAAGTACACAATTTCTTCTCCCGATGATAAGCTCAACAGACAGGTAAATATCTGGAACCAGTATCAGTGTATGGTTACATTCAACCTTTCCCGTTCCGCATCTTACTTTGAGAGCGGTATCGGAAGAGGTATGGGCTTCCGTGACTCCAACCAGGATATTCTGGGCTTTGTTCATCAGATTCCCGAGAGAGCAAGAGAGAGAATTCTTGACATTGCCGCAACTCAGCTTGAGGACGGCGGAAACTATCATCAGTACCAGCCCCTTACCAAGAAGGGCAACGACGCTGCAGGCACAAACTTCAACGACGATCCCCTGTGGATGATACTCTCCACAGCCGCATACATCAAGGAAACAGGCGATTACGGCATTCTCAATGAAATGGTGGACTACAAGAACGATCCCGCTCTTGCACAGCCCCTGCTCGATCACCTGAAGAGAAGCTTCTATCACGTTGTAAACAACAAGGGTCCTCACGGTCTGCCCCTTATCGGACGTGCCGACTGGAACGACTGCCTTAACCTGAACTGCTTCTCCCGTGTTCCCGGCGAGAGCTTCCAGAACACCGCAAGCAACATTGCCAAGGAGGTTGACCCCGAGACAGGCGCACCTCTCAACGAGCAGACTGCAGAGTCCGTAATGATCGCAGGTATGTTCACATACATCGGACCCGAGTATGTTGAGCTTTGCCGCAGAATGGGCGACAATGCCGAGGCTGACAAGGCTCAGGCTGAGATCGACAAGATGAAGCAGGCTATTATTGACTACGGCTGGGACGGCGACTGGTTCCTCCGTGCATATGACGCATACGGCAAGAAGGTGGGCTCCCACGAGAACGAAGAGGGCAAGATATTCATCGAACCCCAGGGCTTCTGCATTATGTCCGACATAGGCGGCAAGGAGTTTACCGAAAAGACTATGGCAAGCATCGAGAAGTATCTCGGCACCGAGCACGGTCTTGTTCTCAATAACCCTGCCTTTACAAGATATATCGTTGAGTACGGCGAGATATCCACATATCCCGGCGGATACAAGGAGAATGCAGGTATCTTCTGCCACAACAATGCGTGGATAATGTGCGCTGCCGCATACGCAGGCATGGGCGACACAGCTTATGACTACTACACAAGAATTGCTCCCGTATTCCAGGAGGACGAGAAGCTCCACCGCACCGAGCCTTACGTATACGCTCAGATGATCGCAGGAAAGGACGCAAAGCGCTTTGGTGAGGCTAAGAACAGCTGGCTCACAGGTACTGCTGCATGGAACTTCGTTGCTATCTCTCAGTACATTCTCGGCATTATTCCCGATTACAGCGGTCTGAAGATAGACCCCTCCATTCCCAAGGCATGGGACGGCTACACCGTTACCCGTCAGTTCAGAGGCGCTACCTTCAACATCAAGGTAGAGAACCCCGACCACGTTTCCAAGGGAATCAAGTCCCTTACCGTTGACGGCAAGGCTGTTGACGGAAACATCATCACCGATATCACAGGCGGCGTTCATGAAGTCGTTGCTGTAATGGGCTGATGAATTTCATTCCATAAAATACAAGCCCCTGCGGTCCTTTGATCGCAGGGGCTTTCTTATGCGTTAGATTTTGCTGAAATTAGATATCAGCAGCCGGGGTTGCAGATACTGCCGCCATTGCCGCAGCAGAAGAAGAGAACGAGAAGGATGATGATAATCCAGCAGCAGTTGCCTCCGCCAAATCCACAGTTGCAGTTCATAAAAAAACGCTCCTTTATAAAATGTATTTGAGCCTGCCTTTATGGCATATCGCCCTTTGGGCTGCTCCGAAGGCTTTGCCTGCGGTGTTTTCCGCTTTGTCTTGCCTTCATAGTTCATATTATGCCGCATAGGAAAAATGGTGCAGGATTTTTTTAAAAGAAAACCGCCCTCCGCATATCGTCTGCGGAAGGCGGTTTGAGAGCATGGAAGTTACTTCTTGTCTCCCTTTTCCATTTTAACGTATTTGCCCAGAGTGGGGTCATAGGCGTAGCTGGTTTTTCTCTTGAGGATTATCATAAATACCACGATGATTATGACGATAATGGCAAGAGCGGAGGCAAGAACGATAATAAGCAGGTTCTTGTACTGCTCGGCACGCTGTGCGTCGGTCAGCTCAACGTACATATCATCATCGCAGTTTGTAATGGTGCAGCTGGTTATTGTAAGGTTAACATCGTTGGTTGCGCCGATGCAGAGTGCGTCAACCTTGGAAAAATCCGCTGTTCCGTAGGCGGTGACCATATCGTTGTAGTTGAATACCGCGTGATTGTCGTCATATTCGGCGGGAGCAACCTTTGCCCAGACGCTGCCTGTTGCATTTGCCATAGGGGTGTCGGGGTATGACCAGCTCTGTACGATAAGCTCCACGGGCGCCTCGTTCTTCTCATCGGTAAGCTTCTCATAGGAATAGGAAACTATGACCTGTGAATCGGCGTTTATTTTTGTGGGATCGTAGTGATCCATTCCGATGGCGTAGTTTGCCCAAGGTTCAAGTACTGGGGCGTTTGACACATCGAAATCGTAATCCCTGACTGCTGCGCTTACTCCTGCGGAAAGGGAAAATGTGAGAACTGCCGCACCTGCAGCGGAAATGATTTTCTTAATGACTGATCTTATGCTCATTTTATTCACGACCTTCTTATTGTTAATATGCCCGTTCATATATGCTACAAAAAAGTGAACGGACTTTTGTATAAAATATACCATAGTAAGAGCCTATTGTCAATTAAAAGATTTTTAAGTTTATTTCAAAAGAATGTCTTAAACGTTTAAAAAATCATTTTCGTTTATCTGCATAAAAAGTTTGGGAAATAGTTGAAAATATCGGTAAAATATGTTATGATATAAATATATTTAAATTGCGAGGTGGAGTTATGAAAAAAATCGCTGCAATATTGTCAATAACTGCTGTACTTGTTCTTTTTGCAGGCTGTACGGGAGCTGAGGAGGCTCAGGGACTTGTTCAGGACGGAGATACTATGGAAACTGACGTTATCGACGACGGCGAAGAGGACGACAGTCTCTCTTCCAATAAGCTGAAAAAAGAAATTGAGCGGCATATCGCTCTGGACGAATACGGCAAGGCTGTCTCCCTTGCTGAGGAAAATATTGAAACTGTGAATGCAGACAGTCAAAAATTTGAAAGCGCTCTTGACGATATCTTTATCCATTTCAGCCAGATAGCCAAAAGATACTACACCCACACAGCCACATATGTGACAAAGCAGGAGGTTATGGGCTATGATTTTGATACGGGCATTGAGGGCTATGACCCCGAAACCGGCACTATTGACCCCCACGCTTTTGAGGAGCTTCTGAGCAATGACGAAAGGGTCGCTCTTGAAAGGGTGCAAATCAAGGTCACGAATACAGATCTTAACTATTTTGACTTTAAGGTCTCAATTGAGATATGCGGTATGACGGCGGTTTATCCTCCCGAGGACGAGATGCTGAAATAGGGGTGATTTTTTTATGTTAATAAGTTGTAAAATTTCAAAAAGCCCTTGACAAAGGCTTGTTGATGTTGTACAATGTAAACGATAACATTTGACGAGGTTTTTGTTTGGCTGTCAGATGTAAATGCGGTTTGCCCGCAGATGAAAAACGGCAATTTATAAACGCGTACATATAATTATTTTTAAGGAGGACTTCCATTATGAAATTTGCAGACGGTTTCTGGCTCAATCAGCGCGGCTATGAGGTAAACTACGCTTCTCAGGCTTACGAGATCACTCCCGTTAAGAATGGTCTCAACGTTTACGCCACCACTCAGTACATTCAGAACAGAGGTATGACCCTCGGCGGACCCTGCCTTGACATCACCTTCACATCTACTCAGAAGGACGTTATCAAGGTCTCTATCGACCATTTCAAGGGCGCTCTGGACAACGCTCCCAAGTTCGAGCTTGAAGAAGATCAGGGCTACACTCCCACTATCACCGAAAAGGACGACTGCTGGGAGATCCTGAGCGGCGATACAAGAGTTGTTATCGGAAAATACAGCTGGTCTGTTCAGTATTACTACAAGGACAAGAGACTTACAGGCGGCGCATGGAGAAGTGCATCGGTCATCAACGAGAGCAAGTTCAAGACCTCCGCTCGTCTTAACTCCATGCAGGACGACACCTTCTGGAGCTATCCTCAGGACGCAAGAGGCACCTTTATCCGCGAGCAGTTCACTATGAACGTGGGCGAATATTTCTACGGCTTCGGAGAAAAGTTCACTCCCTTTGTTAAGAACGGTCAGAACGTTGAGACATGGAACTCCGACGGCGGCACCTGCTCCGAGCAGTCCTACAAGTGTATTCCCTTCTACGTTTCCTCCACAGGCTACGGCGTTCTCGTAAATTCTTCGGACAAGGTTTCCTTTGAGGTATGCTCGGATACCGTTTCCAAGGTTTCCTTCACTGTTCCCGGAGAGAGACTTGAGTATTTCGTTATCGGCGGCGCAGATATCCCCGAGGTGCTTTCAAATTACACCACTCTCACAGGCAAGCCTGCCCTTCCTCCCGCATACACCTTCGGTCTCTGGCTCACAACCTCCTTTACCACAAACTATGACGAGGAGACTGTTACCTCCTTTATTGACGGTATGGCTGAGAGAGATATCCCTCTCCAGGTGTTCCACTTCGACTGCTTCTGGATGAAGGAGTTCCAGTGGTGCGATTTTGAGTGGGATAAGAGACAGTTTCCCGACCCTGCGGCAATGTTGAAGCGTCTCAAGACCGATAAGAACCTTGAGATATGCGTTTGGATAAACCCCTACATCGCACAGCGCTCCGCACTCTTTGACGAGGGCATTAAGGGCGGATATTTCATCAAGAACCCCGACGGCAGCGTTTTCCAGGCAGAGCTTTGGCAGCCCGGTATGGCTATCGTTGACTTTACAAATCCTGCTGCCTGCGAGTGGTATGCTTCCAAGCTGAGAGTTCTCTGCGAGATGGGCGTTAACTGCTTCAAGACCGACTTCGGCGAGAGAATCCCCACCAAGGTAAAATATTACGACGGCTCCGACCCCATTGCTATGCACAACTACTATACATATCTCTACAACAAGACCGTATTTAACGTACTCAAGGAATACTACGGCGAGAACAAGGCTTGCCTCTTTGCACGTTCCGCAACTGTAGGCGGTCAGAAGTTCCCCGTTCATTGGGGCGGCGACTGCTCTGCTGAGTACACATCTATGGCTGAGACTATCAGAGGCGGACTTTCCCTCTGTATGTCGGGCTTTGGCTTCTTCAGCCACGATATGTCGGGATTTGAGGCAACAGCTCCTGCGGATATCTACAAGAGATGGGCAGCATTCGGTCTCTTCTCCACTCATTCCCGTCTCCACGGAAATTCCTCCTATCGTGTACCCTGGCTCTTCGATAAGGACGGTTCTACCGAGTGCGTTGACGTTCTCCGCTTCTTCACCAAGCTCAAGGGCAAGCTGATGCCTTACATCTGGGCACAGGCTGTTAAGACTCACATCACAGGCGTTCCTATGATGAGAGCTATGGTCATCGACTTCGCAAATGAGCCTGCCTGCCTTACCCTTGACAAGCAGTATATGTTCGGTGAGAATATCCTTGTTGCTCCTATCTTAAACGATCAGGGCACTGTTGAGTTCTACGTTCCCCAGGGTACATGGACGGATATCATCAGCGGTCAGGTTTATGAGGGCGGCAAGTTCTACACTCAGAAATATGATTACTTCGGTCTGCCCTGCCTTGCAAAGCCTAACAGCATTATCGGCTACGGCAAATTTGAGAGAGATTTCGAGTATGATTATCTTGAGGGCACAGAGTTTGTTATTTATGCTCCCGAGGAGGGCGTTATGACCTCTGCAAAGGTTTACGACACCGATGCAAACGAGGTGTTTGAGATATCTGCTGTACGTCACGGCGACAGCGTTGAGGTATCCTACACCAATACCGACAAGAGCTTCTCTGTTAAGGTTGCAGGCGGCGAGGCTGTAACCGTTAATCCTACAGCAAGCGGTAAGGTAATTATCAAGCTGTAATTTACCGCATATAATTTTAACGGCTTCGGCGCAGTATGCCGAAGCCGTTTTAGTAAATATATATCGGGGGTGAGACAGATGAATTTTGCGGAATATCCGTACAATACCGAGGAGGTGCGCCTTCCCTACGTGGTCTGCGGTATCGGCACCTGCGACAGTCAGGAGCATATGATAAGAGAGCAGGGAATGTGCGTCCATCAGCTGATGTTCACCGTTTCGGGCTGCGGCGTCATACGATGTCGGGGCAGGGAATACTCCCTTCCTGTGGGAACGGCTGCCATACTTCCCAGAAACATTCCCCACGAATATTTCTCGGCAGGCGACAGCGACTGGGGGCTTAGCTGGGTCATATTCTCGGGGGAGGGGATAGACGGAGTCCTCGACTTTTACGGCTTTGACGGCTCTGCACCCGTAAGGCTTTCCTCACTCATTCTGCTTGAGGATATCTTCCACCGCTGCTCGGGGGTCATCAGAACAAAGGACAAGCTTTGCATTTACCGTGCCTCGTCGCTTCTGTGCGAGATGATAAACGAGCTTTACATCTCCGCTTCGGGCAACAGAGAGGAAAACGATGAAAACAGGGATATCCTCACTCCTGCAATGGAGCATATTGACAAGAATTATTCTTCGGATATCACTCTTGAGGAGCTTGCCCGTATCTCGGGAGTGGGGCGGGAATATTTCTGCACTCTTTTTAAACGTAAAACGGGTATGCGTCCCTTTGAATACATTGCCGCAATCCGCATAAGAGAGGCTAAAAAGCTTCTTGCCTACACCGAGCTGCCCGTTGCGGAAATTGGCAGGCGGGTGGGCTATGTGGACAAGAGCTATTTCGGTCACGTTTTCAAGCGGTATGCGGGTATGCCGCCTACCTCATTCAGGGGATATTAAATATGGCTTCAAGAATAATGCACCTTGCAATGGGAACAGAGCTTTGCAGGGCTTCGGAAATAAATGACAGAGACCGCTTCCTTGTGGGAATGCTGCTCCCCGACGCCATAATTACGGGAGACAAAAAGACCGCAGGCACTCATTATGACCGTATGACGGACGAGTGTCACAAGGTGATGGATTTTTCTCTCTTTTACTCGGAATTTGAGGAGAGGATACAAAGCGATGAACTGTATCTTGGCTACTATCTTCATCTTATCGAGGACTGCATTTTCCGAAAATACATTTACTACAGTCTCGGGCTGCTGGAAATGAGGGGCAGGGAGGGCTTTCTGCAAAGGCTTTACAGTGACTATCACAGCGTTAACGGATATCTTGTGAAAAAATACAATATCTCCTCCCTGCCAAAGGCTCCCGAGGGCTTGGACAGAGAGGAGATAAACAGGATATATCCCTTTGAGACGGAGAATTTTTTGCTTGATATGGCGGGTGACCTTCAAGATGAATATTTCGGAAACGAGAAATATTTCTCGGCGGAAAATGCCGAGGAGGTCATAAGGCAGTGCATTCATATCTGCTCAGCCGAGATGAACTCCCTTAAAAGGGGAGAGCATTTTACCTTTCCTCGGGAATACATCTGGGAGGCAAGGGGCTGAAATTACTCATATGCTTTTGAAAAATCGATGTCAAATCTTTTTCCGTTTGAGAAAAGTATGCCGTCGGTTAGCTTTATTCTAAGAATGATAGTGTTTTCATCGGAGAAATATACGTGACCGTTATCTATCCATTCCGAAAATACCGCTCTCAGCTTTTCGGCTGTGGGGCGGTTTTCTTCTTTGCCGATAAAGCCCATATTTTCGGGTGTTCCGTGGGCGGTGAACCATTCTCCCGATATGGCGGCGGTGGGATTTTTTTCAAGCTGCTTCATTTTGTCCGAAAGGGCGTAGGTGATTATGTAAAATGAGCCGCTCTCGTAATATGCGTTCACCGACCTGACGTAGGGACGGTCATTTTCCGAGGTGGCAAGGGCTATAACGTTGTCATAACCGAAGCGTTCGTCCATTATTTTTTCCCATTCCTGCATTTGGGTGTTCCTCCTTGAAATATTATTGTATTTATATTATAGCTTATCAGAGAAGTGTTGTCAATTGCTTTATCGGCTTATCTGTGACCTTTTCTGCAATGATGGTTTTTTTCGCCGGAATTTAATTTTCCGCAAAAATATACAAAAAAGCTCAAAACCTGTTGTACTGACGGAAAAAATGTGATATAATATAATGTGAATAATGCTGCGCTGTATGCGGCGCAAAAACTCAGCAAAGGATTTTTTATAAATGAACAATTCAGACAGAGGCAGGCTTATCGTCATTGACGGCTTGGACGGCAGCGGAAAATCCACTCAGTTTGAAATACTGAAAAATATCCTCTCCGAAAGCCACCATGTGACAGGTATCAGCTTTCCCGAATATGACAAGCCCTCTGCGGCGCTTGTCAAAATGTATTTAAACGGCGAGTTTTCTAAAAATGCCGCCGATGTGAACGCTTATGCGGCTTCCACCTTTTACGCCGCCGACAGATATGCAAGCTTCAAGCTTTACTGGGAGGACGCATATAATAAGGGCGGTGTGATACTTGCAAGCAGATATGTATGCTCCAACGCAATCCACCAGATGTCAAAGCTTCCCGAAAATGAATGGAACGATTTTCTCATATGGCTTGAGGATTACGAATATGATAAGCTGGGACTTCCCCGTCCCGACAAGACAATTATCCTTGACATACCCGTGAGCCTTTCTCAGAAAAGGCTGTCAATGCGCTACAACGGCGACGAGAGCAAAAAGGATATCCACGAGGGAAATATCCCCTATATGGAAATGTGCCGCAAGTGCGCTCTGTATGCCGCCAAGCACCGCGGCTGGAGCGTGGTGAGCGTATGCTCCGAGGAGGGCAGAGAATATTCCCCCGAGGAGATAACGGGTATGCTTCTTTCTGAAATTAACGAGGTCATCTGATGTTAAGTTTTAAGGTCATTGAGCTTTCTGACAAGCCCTGGGTCGATAAGCTCCTGCAAATTTCCGATTTTAGGGGCTGCGAATACTGCTTTGCCAACAATATGGCATGGCGGAGAATGTACAACACGAAAATTACACGTTACAAGGATTTTTATATATCCTGCTCCGAAACTGATGGTTTGTATTTCACCTTTCCTGCGGGGGGTGGAGATTACAAAGAGGTTTTCGGGGAGATGAAAAAATACTCCGAAAGCAGGGGATATCCCCTTGTGATAGGCTCTGTAACTCCCGATAAATTCGGGCTTTTCGAGGAGCTTTTCCCGAAGGACAGCTATACTGTTGAAGCTGACGAGGACGGCTGGGATTATGTTTACAACGTGTCCGACCTTGCTGAGCTTAAAGGGAAAAAATATCACGGAAAGCGAAATCATCTGAAAAAGCTCCTTGCTATGGATTATTCCTATGAGCCCCTTTACGAAAAGGATTTTGACGACTGCATTTCCTATGCGGTGCAGACCTACAACAGGGACAGCGCATATGATGATAAGTCAAAGGTCTGCGAGCAGTTTGCCATTAACACTTATTTTGAGAATTTTGATGCGCTGGGGCTTACGGGCGGCGTTCTCAGGGTGGGTGGAAAGATAGCCGCCTTCACCATTGGCGAACGGATAAACAGCGACACCTTAGGCGTTCACATCGAAAAGGCGGAGGCTGACATAGACGGCGCATATCCTGCCATAAATCAGATGTTTTCCGCTTCGGCGGGAAAGGGCTTTTCCTACATCAACCGTGAGGAGGATCTTGGCATTGAGGGGCTTCGGAAGGCTAAACGCTCCTATCACCCTGCGTTTATGATAGAAAAGCACACTATACGTTTTAAATAAAGAGAAAGGAATTGAAATTTTATGATATACGTTTTTCTCGCAAACGGCTTTGAGGAAACGGAAGCCATCACTCCCATTGATATGCTCCGCCGCTGCGGCAAGGAGGTCATTACCGTGGGCGTTACGGGCAAGGTCGTTGCAGGCTCTCACAATATCCCCGTTGCCTGCGATATCACAATTGACGAGACCTCAACTGAGGGGCTTGAGATGATAGTTCTCCCCGGAGGTATGCCCGGAACGAAAAATCTTGCCGCAAATGCTCGTGTGGCTGAGCTTATCAGGTCCTGCTATGACAGGAATATTCTTATCGGCGCTATCTGCGCTGCTCCCTCGGTGCTGGGTGAAATGGGACTTCTTGATGGTAAGAAGGCTGTTTGCTATCCCGGCTTTGAGGACGCTCTCAAGGGTGCAGAGGTGCTTACCGTTCCCGCCGTAAGAGACGGCAACATTATTACCGCAAGAGGCGCAGGCGCAGCTCTGGAATTTTCCTATGAGCTTATCAGCGCGCTTATTGACAATGCTGCTGCGGAGAAGCTGGCAGGAAATATAGTATGGACAAAATAATCCCTATGCCGTCGGAAAATGTTACCGACATCAGAGAGTACAAAAAGGACCTTAGAACTCAGTGCAAGGCTGTGCGCAGCGGAATGTCTCCCGAGGAGAAGGAGAAGCGTGACAGCGGCATTTTTGAGCGTATCATCGCAAGCTCCGCCTACAGAGAGTCCTCCATTATACTTACCTATGTATCCACCGAGATAGAGGTGGACACCATGAAGCTTATACACAAGGCTCTCGAGGACAAAAAGCGTGTGGCTGTTCCCAGATGCATTGACGGAACGAGAGATATGGATTTTTATTTCATAAAGGGCGAGGAGGACCTTGAAAAAGGCACCTTCGGCGTGCTTGAGCCTGTTCCCTCAAAATGCGTGAAGGCATATGCTTTCGAGACTGCTTTATGCATTATCCCCGGGCTTGCTTTTGATATGCAGGGCTACAGGCTGGGCTACGGAAAAGGCTATTATGACCGTTTCCTCTCCGCTCACCCGAGACTTTTTAAAATGGGCATATGCTACTGCTCCTGCACCTGCAACGAGCTTATCCACGGCAGATATGACATCGGCGCAGACTGCCTTGTAACGGAAAAATATCTGCGCAGGATAACAAGGGAAAGGAGGACATAAGATGGACGATAAAGAATTTGACTCTATGCTTGACGATCTGACAAAACGTAAAAACGGTGAAAATACTTCCGACGATAATGAAGCTTCGGAAGCTGTTTCCGAACAGTCAGAAGCTGCCGAAGAAGCTTCTGTATCCGGGGATAGTCCCGAGATAGACTCTGAAAATAATGAAGCTGTTTCTGAAGAAGTGGTCATTTATGAAGCGGAGGAAGGCGATGATGATGCGTCTTACGTGGAAGACGAGCTTTCCGAAGATGAATACGATGAGGACGAAGAGGACGAGCCTGACGACGAGGAGCTTGAGGAGCAAAGAGAGCAGGAACGGCTCAGGCTCAAGGAAAAGCGCAAGAACAAAAAGCGGAAAAAGAAAACTCACGGCAGGCTTGTGTTTGCCCTTATAATGGTCACGCTGGTCATTTCCGTGGCGGTCATCGGTGCGCTGGGCTTTATTACTTTAGGCTCGGAGGTGCTGGGTCTTAACCGTTCGGATTCCGAGTTTTCCGTTGAGATACCTGAGAATTCGGGTACGGAGGCTATTGCCAATATCCTGCAGCAGGAGGGCATTATTGAAAATCCCACCCTGTTCAGAGTTGTTTCAAAGCTCAAGGGTGCTGACGGTACATACATTGCGGGCAGTCACAAGCTAAGTCCCAATATGACCTACAGCGACATTATCAAGACCCTCCAGGAGGAGGCTATCAACCCCAGAGAGTTTGTTGATATCACCTTCCCCGAGGGTATTCGCCTGGTGGACGCGGCGGCTAAGCTTGAGGAAGCAGGCGTTTGCAGTGCCGAGGAATTTATCCGAGTTTTCAACTCAAAGACCTTCGGCTTTGATTTTGAAGAAAAGGTGCTTGTAAGCCCCAAGAAGCTCTTTAAGATGGAGGGCTATTTCTTCCCCGACACTTATCAGTTCTACCTTGACGAGGACCCCGTTAATGTGGCGAAGAAGGTATGCAAGAATTTCGAGTATAAAATTACTCCCGACCTGTACGGACGTATGGACGATATGGGAATGACCCTTGAGGAAACGCTCACTCTTGCTTCTATAGTTCAGCGTGAGGCAGGGGACAGCTACAATATGAAAATGGTGGCTTCTGTTTTCCACAACAGACTGAATGACCCCGACACCTTCCCCCTTCTCCAGTCAGACCCCACCTCAAATTACGTGGAGGAGGTAGTTATCCCCAACCTGGAGATATACTCCGAGTCCATATGCGAGGCTTATGATACATACCGCGGCGGCGGACTGCCCCCCGGTCCCATATGCAATCCGGGTATTGACGCAATTGAGGCTGTTTTATATCCGAGAGAGACCAATTACTATTATTTCTGCTCCGACCTTGAAACGGGTGAGTTTTTCTATGGGGAAACTCTTGAGGAGCATGAGGCAAATCTTGTGGCGGCGCACCTCAGGTGATATGCCGCAGAGAAAGGATAATATTTTCTGATGGCATACGATGATCTTGAGGTGCTGGCTCCTGCGGGAGATACAGAGCGCCTTGATGCGGCGCTGGATTTCGGCGCAGACGCTGTATATCTTGGAGGAACGGCTTTCGGAATGAGAGCGGGCCCGAAAAATTTCGACCCGGAGGCTTTAAAAGCGGCGGTGGAGAAGTCACACGAAAGGGGTGTGAAGGTATATCTTACCTGCAACACTCTTCCCCGAAACAATGAGATACCTTATTTTGAGGAGTTTATTAAATATGCTGCCCGGTGCGGCATTGACGCTGCTATTGTTGCCGATCTGGGGCTTATGTCGCTTATCAAGAAATTCACTCCCGATCTGGAGATCCATATGTCCACTCAGACGGGAATTGTGAACTATGTGACCGCACGTGAGCTTTACGATATGGGTGCAAAGCGAGTTGTGCTGGCAAGAGAGCTGAGTCTTGAGGAAGTGGCGGAGATACGTGCGAAAACTCCCAATGACCTTGATATTGAGGTTTTCGTTCACGGGGCAATGTGCGTTTCATTTTCGGGACGGTGTCTGCTTTCCTCATATCTTGTGAACCGTGACGCCAACAGGGGACAGTGCGCTCAGCCCTGCCGCTGGGGCTATCATCTTATGGAGGAGAAGCGTGACGGGCAGTTCTTTCCCGTTTTCGAGGACGAGAAGGGCACCTATATCCTCAACTCCAAGGATATGTGTATGATAGACCACCTTGACAAGCTGGCAAAGGCGGGCGTTACAAGTCTGAAAATTGAGGGCAGAGCTAAATCCGCTTACTATGTTTCCGTTATCACAAATGCTTACAGAATGGCGGTGGAT
Source organism: Oscillospiraceae bacterium (assembly GCA_017829005.1). Classification (GTDB taxonomy): domain Bacteria; phylum Bacillota; class Clostridia; order Oscillospirales; family Ruminococcaceae; genus Huintestinicola. The sequence continues at coordinate 15,699 of JAGAJF010000046.1, forward strand.
ATCCTTAAAAAGCACCCCGAAAATTATGCTCTTCCCGATCATATACGTGACGAGGTATTCAAGGTGAGTCACCGCGATTACTGCACGGGATTTTTCTTCGGACACCCCTCGGAGTGCCGTCAGTATTACGAGGACAGCGGATATATCAGGTCATACGATGTATGCGCCGTTGTGGATAAATGCGAAAACGGACGGATATATGCCGAGCAGAGAAACAAATTTCTTTTGGGTGACGAGCTGGAGATACTTGCGCCCTCACAGAGACCCGTAAAATACACGGTTACGGAAATTCAGAATGCGGACGGGGAGCTTGTGGAAAACACCTGCCACGCCGCTATGAAATTTTCAATGCCCAATACTGTGGAAATTGATTTTCCACCCCGTTCGATCATCAGAAAAAAGGCGTAACCAAATAGCAATATCCCTTCCAATTGCATAAAATGCTTGGGAGGGATTTTTTTATGGAAACGGGTCTTGTTCTCATAATTGCGGTGTTTGCTCTGGCTGCTCTTGTGGAGTGCTTCTGCGGCTTTGCATCTATCCGTGCGGCTCTTTCAAACAAAGAGGAGCGGACGGTGATACTTATCCCCGCTTTTGGAAATATGGAGGATATCGAATATGTTCTGAGACAGGCGGCAGCTATGGCGGAGCGGTCGGATATGCCCTGCAGGTGCGTTATATGCGATATGGGGGCTGATGAGGAGACGATGGAGATATGTCGGAGATTTGCGGAGGAATTCGGGTTTGAGATAGAGGAAGCTGAGCCTGATATCCGATAGAGAATTTACGAATTACAGCCGTTTTTGGACTGTATCGGACGGCTGTAATTCAAATAAAAAAGGAGATGGACAGATGAAAAGAAGGATTTGGGCATTTTGGGTTTTCACCTTTATTTTATGTTCCTGCGGTGATGGGGCTGATGAAAATGTTTCGGGTATCACAGAAACGGTTTCTTTAACAAGTACGGCTGCCGAAACCGTTTCTGCTGCCGAAGCTTCGGAAACGGAAACCGAAACTGATGTCACAGAGGACAGCTCTCCCTGCTACATCTATTCGGGGGACGAGCCTTGTCTTAAAGCTTTTGCACAAATCTGTGAGAGATTTCCCTGTGATACTTCTCTTGAATACAATTTTTCGGATATTGACGGCGATCTTCGGGAGGAGCTGCTTATCCTTGCCCCTCACCCCGAGAATATGGATAAATGCGCTCTTTACGCTGTTTCACAGGACGGAGAATATCGTGTATCACCGCCACTTTATTCCTTTGAGGGCAATCGTTTCCACAGCTGTGCGGCGTATCTGGGTGACGGGGCAGAGCCTTGTATCGCTGTTGCTTCAATGGAGGAGGGCTATTCTTGTACGGCTTATTATATGCCTGCCTCTCTTGAGACCGTTTCGGAAAAGGAAATTGAGTTTTTCGACAGATGGTGCTTTCCGCTTGAAAACGCTTCAAGAGAATACATAATACAATTTTTATCCGCCGAGGGTATGACTGACGATGAGCTTTCGGAAAAAATTATTTCCGAGCTTTCAAAAACCCCACTTGAAAGGGCAGAGGAATATTTTCAAAGCAGTTCCGATTCTGTACTTGTCGATATTACGGGGGACGGATTTCCCGAGATGATATCGGTTATGTTGGAGGGGTATGTATATGATATGTCCTGGTCAGCCTATGATATGAGCGGAAGATATCCCATAAAATTTGCCTCCGGAATACTTGACGGTGGTGAAAGCATAAAGCTTATTTCCGACGAAAACGGCGGCAGGAAGCTTGTATCCGCCTACACTACGGGCATTGCCGTAAATTTCGGGTGCAAGGAAGCGGATATCTGTGAGATATCCTATCCCTTACAGAGCAGGAAACGCACCCTTGGCTGTGAGACATATTATTACAGCCGTAATTCGGACACAGAAAAGCAGACCGCTTACCGCACCGAGCTTTATATGGACGGCAGGGAATATTAGGGCAGGGGAAAATATTTTGAATTTGATTTTTTACCCGGCGAATATTACAAGGAAACGGCTTTTGACAAGATGTATTCGGATTTTCTTTCGGAATGGGACATTCTCCTTGAGATAGAAATTGACGAAAACGGAGAGCCTTATATTTCGGGAAACGAGCTTGAAAAAAGTACGGAATTTTCCGATTATCCGGAGGTAAACAATGCTCCTGTGGGCGTGGGGAAAGCGGTCAGGTACATTGATGTGTGCGGAGAAATGTACCCCGAGGACAGCAGAGAAATTGCCATAAATGCCGAAGCAGTGGACGATGATTTTGATTTTTCGGTTTTAAACAGCTTTCCTGAGCTTCGGAGTCTGAAGCTTTCGGGAGACAGCGAAAGCGGCAGGAGGATAAAATTTTCTCCCTCGGAGTGGTGCGGCAAGGTAACGCATCTGAGAGTTGACCCACTTCTGTATGAACCCGAGGGCGGTTACGGCTGCTTTGAAAATGTCCGTGATATTGTGGTCTTTGGGAGACCCGACAGCATTGAGTTTATAACCGATATGAAAAATATCGAGGTGTTTACCTGTGAATTCGCTCCCGATCACGAGTTTTTGAGACCTCTTATGAGTCTGCCGAAGCTTGCGGTCATTCCCGACAGCGGATATGGGTCTTTTATGCCTTATGAAGAAATAAGAAACAGACCGGAGGAGTTGAGAAGGTGGATGAAGGATAATGATATCATCTGGGCGATGGTCAAGGTGGGATAAAATCAATTTCACTCTTGACAAAATGCCCGTGACCTGTTATAATACATAATATAAAAGGC
>JAGAJF010000047.1 GCA_017829005.1 Oscillospiraceae bacterium
GGCGGAACGGTATGATGTGTTCTTTTATTTCCATTAATATATCCTTTTTAAGGAACTGAAAAAGGAACTTTTTATGGTGAGTAATAAGAATTGATATATTCTGCCTAATTATGTAAAATTATGTTGAAGGGAGTGAACGACCACGAATATCGATTTAGACAACCTTGATGAAACCGGTATCTATGAAGCACTTGGCGTTGAAGGACACGAAGATGATGCGCTTAATGACAGCTATCTCGATCTTTACGAACTTCTGGGCAAAGAAGCTATGCTCAAGCTGTTCAAGCATTTCCGAGGGGACAAAATTGAATGCCCTATGAGAATGTACCGTGCGGAATACATAGCCGACCTTGCCAAGCAGACAACCGACAGACGTGAACGTGCTAAGATTGCCCGTGCGGGTGGATATACCATTAAATTCATCGAGGGTATTCTCAGCAAGCGTAAAAACGAAAATGATGGTAAAGGAGAAATGTGAAAATGAGAGTTACTCAGACACCACAAAGATCCCCAATATGTGTTTTCTGCAAATATTGGATGGGAGATGCAGAAATTGAAATAAAAAGATATGGCGTTGAATTTGAAAAATATGCAAAAGGACCTTGTATGAGACGTCGAGGTGGTGAAACATCAGCTTGGTATAGCTGCAAGGAATACTCACCAAGTCCAATTGCTGAAAAATAATATCTGATAATTCTTTCAAAACACGGAATAAATCGGGTGTGAGTTTGAAGCGTATAAATTAATTTGATTTTGGAGGTGATAGATATGGGATTGTTTAGTTTATTTGAAAAAGCATATGAAAAATTTGATAAAAGTCTTCCTCAAATTATGGATACATTATCCAACATTAATGATCAGATTGACAAAAATCAGCAAAGAATTGATGAAAGGTTCGAATCAATAATAGAAACCTATAATGAATATCCATTAAGGGTGCTAAAGAATGAGCTTTCTCGACTAAACGCCTCAGACGGTTCTGATGATACTATAAGGGAAAAGGCACTTAACAAAATAATCAAGGAACGCAACAGCAAAATCGATAACTTTGTGCTTAACTACTCGAGATTGTCAAGCTCAACTTTAAGAGAGGAACGCGTTAATGTAATACATGGCAGGGCAAATTACTGTAACGAATCTTACGGTTGTATGGAAATAACTAAAGTTGAAGCGGAATTAAGAATAATCGCAATTGATAAATTACTTAATGAAAGAAATGACTACTAATAAAGGAGATGTTAGATATGTTATTTGGTCCTAAAAAACTTCCGAGAATTCCCAGCGACCTTGTTTCCTACATTCAAATTGAAACAGAGGCTATCAAAGACTATAATGACAAACAGATGATATCAAGTTACTGTCTCGACAAACTTAAAACTGTTGAATGGTATATTGATCTGCTTAGACATGGTTCTGAAAAGTATATTGTTCCGCATAGGCGTGAAGAGCTGGAGTATATCCGTGACCAGCTCCGTGCTTGTCACAGAGAAATCATGGCTGTAAAGATCAAAAAACCTAATAGCAGCCCATATCCTAAAGGCTACGAAGGCTGACTGAGCAAACATCGAATGGGAGAGCTGGTGCTCTCCCATTCATGCTATATTTATTCAATAGAGGTGAAACATAAATGAAAAATATTCCTCCTTGCAACAAGTGTCCATATAAACTTGGACTAATCCAGACACTAAAGAATCCATGCCCGCAGTGTAAAATTGAAGGGTATAAAATGATTGATGTATTCAGAAGTCAGACAGGATATTTTGGCTCAGAAGAAATTATAGATGAATCAAATAAAAGCAAAAGAATGAAAAATGGGATTTGAAAACGAAACCGTGTAAATGCACTACAAATCTCTGATGACCAAACTAGCTTAACTTTGTATGGTTTGGTTCGCCGAAATTATCAATTTAAGTTAATGCCTTGAAACCCTGTTGTATGCAGGGTTTCGGGCATTTTTCTTTTTATTGGGATTTTGATGTTTTTTAGCTCAAATGGCAGTTTTTATTATGGTAAGCATCAAACAACATATCTATATGATTTGCTTTGCCTTCATAGTTTCTTCATACGTAATAAAAAAACAGTAACGCCAACCATAGTATTGTTGCCCATACCGAAATCACATTTTTCTGTGTATCTTACTATAATCATTCATAGCGTTAAAGCGTCTATTCTACGTTGTTTCAGGCGATATTTACATTTCAGATCCTGCTTTATTTTTACGTAGTTTTATATGCTTTTTTTCTCATTTTTTCAGATTTGGGAGACAAATGGGAGACAAATCCATGTCCTTATATCATACTATCTCAAATTCATAATCTCCGTGAACGGGTATATTCTTCGACTCGATACGGTCAACAGAACCCCATCTGAGGTTTTCAAGGAGGCTGAATATCCAACTGTGTAAATGCCAATAATACCCACAAAGAAATTTGGAGGTAAAGAATTATGGCAAACAGAAATCACGGTTTAAGCGAAAAGGAAATGGAGCTTGTAAAGCTTCTCATGGCAGATTGCGAAAGCACAGGAGATATTCAGGCAAAATTAAAGCGATTATTCGCCGGAACTATCGAGCAGATGCTTGAAGCAGAGATGGACGAGCATCTCGGTTATGAGAAAAATTCTGTCCTCGGAAACAACTCCGGCAACAGCAGAAATGGTTACGGTATTATACCATTTTTCTCCTGCTTTGTATAGGGTTTTTTAGAGGTTGCCATATACCTTTTTTAAACAAACTTATCCATCATCTCAATCAAAGCAAACATAAACTCTTCCTCGTCATATTTATCGAAATTCGGAATCATCTGCTTTATTATCTCAAATCCCGTGTTTGCATATTCTTCTGCAATACCATATACAACATTTGTATCGGTGATTTGATTTTCCTGACCGCTTTTGCGAAGTTCATCAACAGCCACGGAATAAATGAACGACATTAACGAATCCTTGCCTTTGGCAGAGTTTTCAAGGATAAATCCAAGTTTTGACTTTGAAGGTGTTCTCTCTCCCTTGTTCACTCCGAGAGCAAGAGCTATCATAAATATATCCGCTCTTTCTCCGTTTGTTTTCATATTCAGCAAATCCACCCTGTCAAAATCTTCTATCAGATCCTTGTACTGAGTTCCGATTGAAAGTCTGTCAGCCATCAGATCACCTCATTTCTGTAGTTATCTCGTCTGTAACAAGCTTTGATACAGTCGATGCTGTACTGTCATTCAGTACCGATTTTATTTCCTCCGAATACTCAGAGGGCGTAAACGCAAGAATAATCTGCTTTTTCTTGCTTATGTCAAGAAGCACCTGAGCAAAATTCTCCCTGTTTTCATCAGACACTCGTCCAACGGGAGTATCAATAAAAAGGAGATTATCATAACCCGAAACCTCGTGAACAGCAAGTGTAAATGCAAGTGCTAGCAGTTCCTTCTCTGCTGCCGAGCAGCTGTTAAGGCACGATGACATTGTAATCTTATGATATAGCTTCAATCTGAAATTAGCATCAAGCTCAACCCTGCCGTATGTGCCCTTTTTCCATATCAGTGCATCAAACAGCTCCATTGTCTTACTCTCAAGCTGTGTGGTAATATCGGTTACTATTCCATTTTTGATTTTTACAAGCAGATCCTTTGCTCTCTGAACAAATTCGTATTTTTCTCTGATTTCCTTGCACGCTTGATTTGCTGCCAGAGCATCGGAATACTCCTTGTTTTTCTCCTGCAGCTTTTTCCTCATAGACTCCAGCTGTTCCTTATACTTGCCTATCTTTTCACGGTTGGAATCCCTTAGCTTTTCATTATCTTCTCTCTGATGTGTGGCAGCTTCAATTTCTTCAATGCCTGTTACGGTTGATATTCTCTTGAAAAGAACTTCATTCTCTTCCTGAAGCTTCCGTATTTTCTCACTTGCCTTGTTCAACCTGTCAAACAATGCTTTTTTCGCAGACTCATACTCACTTACATCAAGGCCTCTGCGCACATCATTTTTGATCTCAACAAGTCTTTGAAGAGATATATTAGAATCATATTTCTGAATAAGCTCTTGGAAATGGTGCTCTGTTGCCTGTGCAAGATTTTCTCCGCACACAGCGCACTTATGTGTCTGAATACTCTTTTTCAGAATATCAATATCGGCAACAGGTGAAACGTCATTATCATTCTGCCGCATTTCGATATACTCGTTTGTACGGGAATTCACATCTCTAAGCATTATTTTAACAAGGTACTGACGAATAAATTTTGCCAGATCCTTTTTTATTGTTATGAGTTCGGCTTCCTTATCCTTTATTTCTGCTTTATTGCCCTCAAAACGTTTATTATCCTCAACAACCGTGTCTGTATTCTTAATAAGCTGATTGCACTTATCAATTTCTTCCTCCGCCATTGCGATCTGCTCTGTCAGAGTGTTGATCTCCTTTTCCTTGCTGTCAATATTTTTCTGAATTGTATCAATTTCATCGGCAATGGAATTTGTGATCGGAGATAATTCCTTGATCTTCTTCTGAAATTTCTTTATAAATGATTCCAGATTTTCAATGACAGACTTATCGATAATATTCACCTGAGCGATTTCATAAATGCTGTCACGAAGGTGAGATACATTTGTGCCCGTAATGCCAAAATAATTCAGAAGCTGCTCACCGTCGAAAAAGAAATACTCCCTGATTTTTCTCGGCATCTTCTCGGAAATTATTTCGTTTGCAGCATCGCCGTCACAGAATTTGGTTATTCCGTCAGCCGCTGTAATACCGATCTCAAACTTATCCTTTCCCGCTTGCAATTCGGTTTCCACAGAAATATTTGCAGTTCTTGTAAATGTGTATTTGCTGCCTGCATCAGTAGCTTCAATAACAACAGATACCATACATACAGTGTCCTTGTTATTACGACATTCACTCAGCGACTGAATATTTGCAAGGGGCAGCTTGTCCGCTTTTTCTTCTCCCTCAACAGCCGCTCCCGAAGTGTGGGGTTCATCGCCATACAAGCACCAATTTATTGCATTCAGCAGATTAGTCTTGCCCGTTCCATTAGTGGCAATAACCAGATGAATATCATTTGCTCCGTTAAGAGAAAAATCGAAGTTCAGATCACGATACTGCCTGTAATTATGTATCTTTATCGATTCAAATCTCACGTTGTCTTCTCCTCCTTCATCTGAGCGATTGCTTTATCTATAGCATCAGAATACTTTTTCTTGTACTGTGTAGTTTCATAGCTGTTTTCGATAATGGTATGGAGAAATTCATTCATTATCGGATCGTCTTTTGTCTTTTCTTCAAGCTGCTTTGCAAAGGTAGGATTTTTTATTGTAAGCTGACTCATTTCTGCACCTCTCTCAGAATCGAATAAACCGTATTGCAGACAGTTACATTATCAAGAGCATTTCTGCTCAGATCAAGCACTCTGTCCATTTCTTTCTTAAAAATACGCAGCTCAAACTGCCGCATTTCATCATTAAACCCGTTCAGATCGGGTTTTATTATCATATCATAAATATCTGCCTGATACTTTCCGGGAGCCTGGCGAATAATTCTGCCGATTCTCTGAACGTATTCTCTCGGATTTGTGCTGCTTGCCATAACGATTGCTCTTTTGGCACTTGGTATATCTATACCTTCATCAAGGCATTTTATCGCAACAAGCACCTGATATTTCTTAATTTTAAAGCATTCAATAATATAATCACGCTCAGACCTGCCGCCATATCTTGTAGAGGGCTTTGTTCCCTGCTGCTGAGTATATGGAGTTGCAGTAATATTTCGTGAAGCAAGTATTCTCATTACCTCATTGATCTGACCGGGATCAACAAAAATAATCGTATCGGTAATATCCTCACCGATTTCATCAAGTATTCTTTTAAGCTCGTTATACTTGTTACGGGCTTTTTTCTCAATACCCGCACGCTGAAATCTCAAACGCTGCAGCCATTCATTTTCTTCATTCTTAGAATAACAGCTTGCCTTTCTGATTTTTTCGGTCAGCCTCTTGTATTCTTCAAGCTCATCATCCGTCATCGTAATAAATCTGGGGTGATAATGATAATTAACAAGAAAGGTTTTGCCCGTAAGCGGATTATGCTCTCTCAACGCATCTTCTATTGAAAATATAAACGAATCGTTCCCGAAATACTCCTCAATTAGCTTGCTGCCAGCATCATCAAACCATCTTTGCGGAGTTGCACTCAGACCAAGCCGATAAGTATAATCATCAACAAGGGCATTCTTCATTTTACCTGCACCCATTCCGTGAACTTCATCACCGACCAGGAACTTCGTTATTCTTGAAGATGATTTTTGCAGCTTATCGAGGAATTTCTCCGAATGACATATATCGTGTGTTGTATAGACAAACAAATGCTCATATAATCCTGTACTGAGCTTCCGTATCTCTTTTAACAATGCAATGTCCCAATTCGGAACATTTCCATTGATCTCCATTGAATTTTTCAGCCCAATGTCAAGCTTGTCAATATCAGTTTTCCATTGAGATGATAGATCAGGCTGTGGCGTTGATATGATTATCAGGATTTTCTTTGTATCTTCAAGAGCATTTTTGATACAACCTATTGCTGTCCTTGTCTTACCTGTTCCCGTTGCCATCTGCAATAAAAGCTGACGGTTATTGTCGTTCCATTTCTTGACAGCATTCTCCTGATAATAGAACAGTTTCAAGGGCTGTTTTTCTTTCCCTATGCTTTGCCTTGAATATTTTTTAGAACTGATCCTTGTCGGCTCAAAATCGGAGCTAACCTTCAGCAAATGTTCCTTTACTGCCTGAGGCACATCTCTGATTTCAACATCGCTTCTGCTTCCGCTCCAGAAGTTGTTAAATTTCTGAATATCTGAATTTATGAAATCAGTCATACCTTCCCAGCTCATAAAAACCTTAAATTCTTCCGTATTTCCCATCCAGCCCGATACAGATTCATTGTTCGAGCCTGAGAAGGTTAATATATTTCCTGCCTGATCACGCATTATCCCGACTTTTTGATGCATAATGCCGCTGCCAACTATTTCTTCTTGAGATAAACATCTTCCGTTCTTTTTTATTACGGCAATTTTCATCTGAAGCTTTCCGTTTGCAAGCATCCACCCCAAAGCCTTAACGTGATCCCTTTGGAATTCAGTTTCAATTTCTTCGTATGATTTTATGAAATGATCGGATAGGATCTCGTCCATATTGTTGACAGACTTTTCAAGCATAGATATATCGTTGGAGCTGAGCTGCGGACACGTTACCAATCTCATAACTCCGCCGTTAGATATAAATTCGCTTATTCCCCTTGCAGCGATTGCAAGTGATGACGATGAAAAGAACCCTGCTATTCTGTCATATGAATTCGCCCGTGACAGTACGGGAATGTAGAAATCCCATACAAGATCATCTTCACCCGAATCATATGCGACTTTAAGCGGTAAATCCGAAAAATCCAATATCAAGTCTGATCACCCCTGAATTTACTCCCAGATAAATTTGTCAAAGAGATTTATGCTGTCATTGCAAAGGTCACAAATCTCCTTTACCATAGTTTTAACATTTGATCTGCGCCTGATAACTGTGCTTTCGCTGAGGCAAGTCCGCATAAGCTCCGTAGGATAAGCACTTCCGTACAATGAATCTGCCATAACCTTCTGAATAATAGGGATTTTCATATACAGCTTTGGACGAAGTAGAAGTTTTTCCTTTTCCGATAATTTCATATAACTCTCACCGAAATATGTAACACGAAACGGTGCTTTTCGGGTGACAAGTCCCATAATCGACGCCGTTTTATAATGATTCTCACCATATTTACGATGGGCGCCTTCCTTTGCGTCCTTTTTATAGTAATATCCAAAAAGTTCGTAATCACCATCGGGATTTGTTTTAACGGTAGAAAGTATAGTATTTACATAGTTTATATCACTGAACTGAGGAATATTCTTTGAATCCATTGTACCGATAAGTTCATCATTATCATCAATGAAATCAATTATATCTTCTATACACATATCACTTATGTGTTTTATCATAATATCGGCAGCTTTGATACATCTTTCGTCACCATTATCGGTACTTTCAAATGAATCGCTGTAATTGAAGAAAAATGCTTTTAGAGCCGTTTCATAGTCTGATGAAAGGATTGCAGAGGTATAATCACTATCCATAGATCTTACTCCTCCTTTTTCTGCTTTTTCAGAAGCTTCTCTTTTTCTTTCTCAGCTTTTAATCTCTTGCGTCCTATTACATATTCCTGCTCATTGTATTTCATATCAAAATATGCCGCAGCTATTTCGGGAAACTTCTCTTCAAATTCGGTCATAGCAGCCATAGCGGAGCATAACGTTCCCTCAGTCTTATGATAAGCCTGATTTGCTTCACAATATTCTCTGAAAGAATAATTACGCATAAAGGAAGGCTGATTGCACCAACGGGCAATAGTAATGAATAAACTCCGATAAGGGCTTGTCTGATAAAGCTCGTGACGCATTATGTAAGGAAAACAGCCATAACGAATAAGTATCTGTATTCTCCTGAACACGCTCTCTATCTCACGTTCGTCCTGTGAGGCAAATCCCGCAAGAACATACAGCTTTGTGGATTTATGACAATACTGCCGCCAGAGCTGCAGCTTCTGCTCAATGATCTCCGCATCTTCTATATGATCAAAGGCAAAAATAATATCGCCGTGATATTTGGCTTCATTCAGTATTCTTGCCTTTTCCTCAGTCAAGAGCCTTATATCCATACCCTGACGGAACTGAAAAGGCTTGCCTATTTCTTTCAGCTCTTCAAATACATCTCTCCAATGGGAATATCCGAAAATGTTATCATCCCAAAGATATATAGCTTTACGGGTAGGATCATACCATTCCGAAATATGAGAGTGAAAGTTGACACGCTTAACATTGTGATTAACACAGAAGGCACACTGTCTGAAACACCCTCTTGTGGCAAAGCCGATAGAGTAGTTCAGATAGTCCTTGAAATAGACCTCTTTATTCTTGTGAGTAGTATCGTGCTCGATATACTGATCATAAATATGATAGTCGGGCATATGATGCTCGATGCAATCAGGCAGTTTGGGAGCGTGATCGAAAAAGAAGCCTGTACCGCCGATATACACGTTTGGCAGAGTAAGAAGTTCTGTATTTATCTTTGTAAAATCGAACACCTTTGAAATATAAATAGCATCATACTCCTGAGCTTTTGAGAAATCATAGCCGGAATCGTCGGGCATCGAACAGCTATTTATCAGTGTCCGTTCAGTAAACAATTCCGAATAATCTTCAATAAGTCGGACTGTACAGCCATTCTCCTTAAAATAACCCGATAGTTTCATAATGACAAGATTCGGGTGCCTTGTTCCTGCATCGAGCAGATCCGCATCAACCAGCGCAATGTTGCCAATAATATCGTATCTTAATTCGATTTGATCAATAGCTGATAAGGGATATATTCCATGATCGTTTGGCAGATCTGATAATCGCATAATCAAACACCTGTTTTCTTGAATATATAATGACACTATAAATATGTATATAGATCATTATACACAATTAGTATGTGTATGTCAATAAATATCACCATTTTTTATGGGCATATTTTTATGATGTATGCACTATAATTGTTATAGGTGATTATATGATTGATGAAAAATACATTTCAGATAGGATCGCAAATCTGAGAAGTGCTATGAATGTTTCTGCACGTGATATGAGCCTTTCTTTAGGACAAAGCCCCAATTATATCAACAACATTGAAAACCATAAAGCATTGCCATCAATGACAATGTTTCTGATCATCTGCGATTATCTGAAAGTATCCCCAAAAGAATTCTTTGATGAAGATTTAAAAAAACCTGTTTTGATAAATGAGTTATGCAGTATTGCCACAAGGCTTAATAGTGAACAGCTTGAACATTTAATCGGTTTTATAAAAAATAAAGATTAATCATTTCTTATACCCAGAAATGCCCCCAAACGGGAGCATTTCAGATATTTTTGCACATATATTGCTAATACTCTCTTTTTATTCTCTCATAAAACGCCGATTTCCTAAGCCCCACCCTCTTCATAAACTCCACTGCTGTGATCTCCCCATTCCTCCACTTGACATACAACTCGTCCCAAAGCTTTGGGTCTATCTGCTTCTTAGGCTTGCCTCTGTACTTGCCATGCGCTTTGGCAATAGCAATACCCTCACGCTGGCGGTCAAGTATGTATCCACGCTCAAGCTCTGCAACGGCAGCAAATACAGTAAGCATAAATTTGCCTGCTGGGGTGGTAGTATCAATGCTTTCCTTCTTGGAGATGAATTCAACGTGCCTTTCGGTCAGGCTTTCAACCAGTTCAAGCAGGTCTTTGGTATTTCTTGCAAATCGTGAAATGGATTCAACAATAACAGTATCACCCTCACGAACAAAGCCCATCATCTCTGTAAGCTGAGGACGGTCTGTGGATTTTCCCGACATTCTGTCAATGAACAGCCTGTCAACCTTCATCTCTGCCATCAGCACTTCCTGACGTGCGGTGTTCTGTTCTTCTGTTGATACTCTGACATATCCTACCTTCATATATATCCATCCTTTCCGTTTAGGGTATCCGTAATTTGCGGACGTCCATTATAATGCGAAAACGACTTAAAACGGATACTTTTCATATGTCCGTTTAGAGTATAGCCAAAACGGACACCATATCAAAAAATGATAACCTGATACTGCCACTGTCGGCAGCATCAGGCTTAAATTTTATCCTCCGTATTCGCAGGTCATCATATCTCTGTACTCACTGACGATCGCTCTCATACTGAAAGGTTCATACAGCATTTCTTCTATCTCAAGTGCATCATACCCCAAATCAACCAGCATCAGTATGTCACTTTCGTCAAAGCCGAAGTATCCTGCACACCTTATAAGTGTATCAAGCTCGGTTTCGTCGATATCGGAATCATCATATCTGCTCCAATAGGGATAGAAGGAATACCCATAATCCTCGTTATCGAAGCTGCTTCTGCTGATGGAACCGTCAGCTGATATCTTCACTATCTCACCGGCTTTGATATCAACATTGCTCTTCTTATGGATATGAAGTCTCTTGAGTGTTTTGTCGATAATATCTGCAGTGCTTGCATACAGATAATATCCACCGCATTCATATATCACAAGAGGATTGCTGCCCTTCACAAGATACAGGTCATTAGTGTCAGTCAGTATAGAAAAGCAGAATGAGCCGCTTACAGTTTCTGCCATTTTTGCAATGCTATCAAAAGTTATCTCCCCGTAATGCTCAAGGAGCTGCACTGCTATGTAGCTGTCGGTTTCTATGGTAGTATTCGGCAGATCCATAGTCCTTCTGAGGTATTCATCGTTATTCAGAACACCATTATGAGCAAGAGCAAATCTTCCGCTTGGCACTCTACCATAGAACGGATGATTGTTGCTGTTGATATCCTGACTGCCCTTAGTGGTCATTCGTGTATGTCCAATGACAATATGGCTCTCCCTGGGGAGAGTGAACTTGAATTTAGATGCTGCCACGGGTCGTTTATATACATGCATACCGTCATTCGATACATATGCTATGCCCGTTGCATCCGTACCTCTGACCTCACATTCCTGTGAAAGTACACGCAGAATAGTCCTTCTCGCAAATGTGGGAAGGCTGTTTTTATAGTCGATAATTCCAAATAAGCTGCACATATCAATATTCCTCCGTTTCTGTTACAGGTTCATTTACATAGAGTCTTCGTTCTTTGAGATACTGAATAAGCTCAGGCTCGGTAATTACAGATACAAACTCAGGCCAGGACAGCGATGTAATTTCTTCATCTGTCATGCTGATAGCCGCCTTACATATACGATCTACCATCTGAAGCGTTGCTATCAGGGTATTGTGTTTGAGAGTGCCCCTGAAAATCCTGAACTCAATGGTATAGTAGTTGCAAAGGTTAATGCAGGCATATCGTCCTTTGCCTGTTGTCTTGGCATTATCCATGACCTGCTTGGGGTTGTCCTTGATGCCGTATCTTGCTGCCCAGCGGTTTATCTGAGATTCTGTTCTTCTTGAAAACCTAAGCATTTCCTGCCAGAAGCGTTCTATAAAGAACAGTATCCTTGAGATCACCGCATCCTGTTCGGACTTATCACATCCGAAAGCTGTTCTGTTTACATGAACGTGAAGTCCGCAGGTAGATGTCTTGTGTGAACGATAGCCCAAAGAAATAGCCTTGGAGGTCAGTTCTCTCCAAGGCATTGTGTTATGATGATATTCAAGAGTCATAGGGTGTGTAACAAGCTCCATTCCTTCGTCAAGGCTTCCGTCCGTCTTGATATACAGCTGTGATTTATCTGCAATATCACACAAAGTCCCTGCACTGCTGTCCTCACAGCCTGCACCATCTATCTCAAGCTCAACTCCCATATACAGTTTTCCATCTCCATGGAATATGGGTTCGGGCTTGTAGGAATAGCTGTGAATAAACTTCCTTTTGTGATTGGAATAACAGCTGTGGCAGTAAGGATAGTCGGAATCCTCGTCCATGTAGTATGCATCATCATCGTGGATAAGCCTTCCGCAGTCCTCACAGCTAACATAGTGATTATCACGGCAATGACGGCAAAGCGTGATATTATCATCACCCTCATCATCCTCATTCCATATTCTTTCACCACAGCATTCACAGGTGCGGGTATTTGAGTCATAGCAGTCCTCACACATTATGGTATCTCCCATGGTATAGATATCATTCTCGTCAAGTTCGCAGCCGCAATTGGCACATATTATGCTCATTATTTTTTCTCCTCCATAAACATAATTATCCCACAGGCACCTCTTGGTGCCCATGGGATTTGGTTTCAGTATTCTTCTGCAAGCAGCATAGTGCAGTAATCGCCATCATCAATAACAAACACCTTCTGAGTTACAACCGCTTCGGGCCATTGGAATGACAAGATTTTTCTATACGCCGGCTGTTCCTGCTCGTGGATGATTGTCTGGATACCATTCTTTCCTGACAGTCTGAATACCTGCAAGTAGTCTTTTTCTGCCGGGATATCCGATATCATTTTCCACATGACCAGCTGGAGCACTATTGGGATTGCTGCATTCACACCCTGTGTCAGATATCTTTCAGATTGGAACATACAGAGATCACCGCCTTGCCTATCAAAATGAGCCAACTTACAGCCAAGAATATTGTCCTTATTACTATTGCTTTCATATTCCTGTCCTCCTACATATTATTTGAAGCAAATTATATTTTCTGCCTCTATAAATATGATATATAATTATCATGGGAGGAGTTGCGATAGAGAGAAATCATAAGCGGATTTATCTTGACGTTACCTACAATTTGCGGTATAATAAAATAAAGAGAGTAACAATACTGCTCGAAATATCGGAATTTATGGAGGACAAAAAAATTGGAAAGCAAACAACCATCTTTTATTGACTTGTTACTTGAAACACACATCGGGTTGGAACGGCAGGGACCGGGAAGCCCCGAAACAATGAAACAGGCTCTTGGATTTTTGGGATCGTTGAAACAGTTTGAACAGATCGCAGATTTAGGATGTGGGTCCGGTGGACAGACTATGCTCTTGGCGGAATATTTACCGGGGGTTATTACCGGATTAGATATGTTTCCCGACTTTATTGCTCGGCTCATGGAGAAAGCAAAAAGCAAGGGGCTTGAAGGCAGAATTAACGGCATTGTCGGCAATATGGAGGATCTGCCTTTTCGTAAGAATTCCTTTGATCTGATTTGGTCAGAAGGTGCGATCGACAATATCGGTTTTGAAAAGGGACTCCGTTATTGGCATGATTTTCTCAAAAACGACGGCTATGTTGCAGTGACGTGCCCGTCTTGGATAACGAAAGAACATCCGCCTATTGTTGAACAGTTCTGGTCTGATGCGGGATCTCATATTGATCCAGTAGAAAAAAACATTGAGATCATGCAGAATTCCGGCTATAAGTTCATTGCCTCGTTCATATTGCCTGAAGAATGTTGGACTGACAATTATTTCTTCCCAAGAGAGTCTGCCATTCAGAAATTGATGCTCAAATATCCTCAGAGCGATAACATGAAGAAATATGCAGAAATGAATCGACATGAGGTCGAATTATTCTTGAAATATAAACAGCATTATGGCTATGTATTCTATATCGGGCAAGCGATATAAATTCCTATTTGCGGTGCAGATTATTTCTATCGTTACCGAGCCGCCTGCTTCCAAATAGTCGTTCTGCCGGATGCACGAGATTATGTGATTTAAGCGCCTTAATATATTCTTTTTCAGAATAGGAATAACGAATCAAGTGCTTACTGTGGACATTCACCGACTTTGGATTTTTTGAATATTTAGCCCAACCTGAAGCCATATAGTAAATAAAAATATCATCAATAAAATCGAAATTGCGATAAAAGGCATTACGTGAACTACTGCTCTTTGGCATATGGAGTTTATCGTGATACGAGGCAGTCAACGATTGATAATGATTTTTGGTTCCGGTTGATGAATAAAAAGTATTTAGGAGCAAATCAATATGAAAATAGCGGTTATTAACGGAAGTCCAAAAGGCAAATACAGCATTACCTTGCAAACGGTGTTGTATTTACAAAGAAAGTTCCCGGAGCATACCTTTGATGTGCTTCATGCCGGACAGAATATCAAAACCTTGGAAAAGGATTTCTACAAGGCGAAACACCTGATGGAATCTGCAGATGCGATTTTGTTCTCTTACCCGGTGTATACTTTCCTCGCACCGTCTCAGCTGCACAGGTTCATAGAGCTGACAAAGGAAAACGGAGTGTGCCTGAATGGAAAGTACGCCACCCAGATTTCTACATCCAAGCATTTCTATGATGTGACGGCACATAAGTACATAGAGGAAAACGCCCTTGATCTTGGATTGGGATATATCCGGGGTTTGTCTGCGGATATGGAGGATCTATTGTCCGAAAAGGGGCGCAAAGAAGCGGAGCAATTTTTTGAGCGTTTTCTCTGGGCAACCAAAGAGAATATCTGCGTGAGAAAAACAGAACAGGCAGATCGGTACAAGTGTGTGAAAGCGACTGTTCCCCAGACTGTACGGAAACAGCGGCCGGAAAGTAAGGACATCGTGATTCTGACGGATTGTACCGATCCATCATCCAACCTGAGCAAAATGATTGCACGCTTCCGGATGCAGCTGCCCTACGAAAGCCGTATTGTGAATATTGCGGAGTATCCTCTGGCGGGGGGATGTCTCGGATGCTTCCATTGCGCTGTTTCGGAAAAATGTGTATACCGGGATGGGTTTGATTCATTCCTGCGGGAGAATATCCAGAAGGCTGACGCCATTGTGTATGCCTTTACGGTTTCGGATCATTCCATGGGCGTTCGTTTCAAGATGTATGATGACCGCAATTTCTGCAACGGTCACAGAACCGTGACTGTCGGGATGCCAATCGGATATCTTGTTTCAGGGCCTTATTCTGCCGAGCATAATCTGAGAACGGTGATCGAGGCGCGCAGCGAGACAGGTGGCAATTTCCTCGCGGGCGTGGCAACGGACGAAAGGGAGCCCGACCTTCAGGTGGATCAGCTTTGCAAGAGCCTGTCCTTCGCGCTGGAGACCGGACATACTGCACCGCGTAATTTCTGGGGCGTGGGAGGAATGAAGATATTCCGAGACCTGATTTATCAGATGCGCGGTATGATGCGGGCGGATCATAAGTTCTACAAAAAGCAGGGAATCTACGATTTTCCCCAGAAGAAGCAGCTGACCTCTCTGAAAATGTATTTGGTTGGAATGCTGCTTTCCAACGAGAAGATCCTTCGGAAAATGGGAAACAAAATGAATGAGGGCATGCTTGCCCCCTATGCCAAACTGTTTGCCCGGTTGGACAAGGAGAATGGTGCTGATTAGGAGGAAATCAGATGGTAAATATCAGAGATCCGAACCGTAACGCAATTATGCTTAAAGGTGCTCTTGCCGTGTGCCTGATAGTGCTTCTTGTCATCGGGATAGGAGGTTATGTCTATGTGTCCGACTACTATCACGCCGATGAGACAGCCTTGGAAGCTATGGTATATCATACTGACGGTGTGCAGGTAGAGCAGGACAGGAATGTGATTTGGTTTGTCCCTGAAAAGCCGACAATTGGGCTGATATTTTACCCCGGTGGCAAGGTGG
The DNA here is from genome assembly GCA_017829005.1 of Oscillospiraceae bacterium. GTDB lineage: Bacteria > Bacillota > Clostridia > Oscillospirales > Ruminococcaceae > Huintestinicola. The sequence continues at coordinate 16,154 of JAGAJF010000047.1, forward strand.
AGTATACAGCCTATGCGCCCCTTCTGCGAGCCTGTGCGGAACAGGGGATCCTCTGCGCACTGGTGCAGATGCCCGGCAATCTGGCGGTGCTGGATTCAAACGCAGCGGACGGACTCCAACAAGAGCACTCGGAGATCACCGCCTGGTACATAGCCGGACACTCTCTGGGCGGCGCTATGGCTGCAAACTATGCTGCAGGACATAACGAGGACTTCGGTGGACTGATCCTGCTGGCCGCCTATTCCACAAAAGATCTCACCCAAACAAATCTGCGGGTACTCTCTGTCTATGGCTCGGAGGACGGCGTGATGAACCGCGAAGCCTATGAAAAGAATCGCGCAAATCTTCCTGCAGATACCACAGAATTGGTGCTGAATGGCGGCTGCCACGCTCAGTTTGGCAGCTATGGGCCGCAGGACGGCGACGGTGTCCCCGCTATTTCGGGCGAGGAACAGGTTCGCCAAACCGCAGAAGCGATCTCGGCTTTCATCGTACAGTTAGGAAGCAGAGCATGATTTTGCGGTATGGTTGTGGCAGTGATCTGCATATCGACTGCTTGAGGCTGTAATTCAGCTGTTGGAGCGACAAGCGGAATTTTTTTATAGCTCTGGTAATGTATATAAAATCTAATTTATTTGAACTGATAAAAAGGAGAGGTAAAAATGACCGAAAAAGAAAAAATGATAGCAGGAAAAATATATGACCCATCCGATAAAGAACTTGTTGCACTTAGAACAAAAGCCCATAGGCTTAGCAAAGAATACAACGAACTTCTTGAAACTGATGAAAAACGTGCAGAAATTATAAAGGAGCTTGGAATAGTGGGGGATGCCTTTTATTTTCAAGGACCTGTTCAATTCGATTATGGCTGCCTTACATCCATTGGAAAAAATTTCTATGCAAATTTCAATTTTACTTGTGTTGACTGCTGCCCCGTAACAATTGGCGATAATGTATTTTTCGGTCCAAACGTATCACTCCTTACTCCTATACATCCGCTTCGTTGGCAGGACAGAAATCAGTATGTAAAACAGGACGGTACTCCTACCGATAAAGAATACGCCAAACCAATTACTATTGGCAATAACTGCTGGATCGCAGGAAATGTCACCATATGTGGAGGAGTTACTATCGGTGATGGTTGTGTAATCGGTGCGGGAAGCGTAGTTACAAGGGATATTACACCAAATTCGCTTGCAGTTGGAGTGCCTTGTCGTGTAGTTCGTGAAATAACAGAAGCTGATTCATTGGAGAATCACCCTGAACTGTTCTGATATAAGAATACTTCAGCATAGTAACCTTTCAAATACCAATTTGTCATTCACTTAAACTTACGTTACCGAGCCCCAAATGAGAAATTTTTGGATGTTTTTTCGGTTTATATAAAGCGAAAAGATTTGAGTACAGATTTAGGCAGATTGCACATTGAATATTATGGAAAAATGTAGTATAATTTGTAGGATTTTGTTTATGGGGAAGGTAATTATGTTGAAAAAGATATTGGCTGTTTTATCGGCTGTCATGCTTTGTATGACAACGACCTTTACTGCGGAAGCGAAGGCTTTCAGCAGCGAGGATATTACCGGAAAATGCATTGAAATAATGAAAAAGCACTGTAGCATTTCTCGGACGCCTATCAGAATTGACCCTCAGGCAAAAAAGGAAAATGTCACCTTTGGCGGAGAAGCTTTCACTTATACAAATACTGATTTCAGGCTGGAAATGGCGGACAACGGCAAGCTTATCTCTCTTCTCAAAAGTGTAAAATACAATAAAAGCTTTATCCTTTATGACATTGAAAGCGGTGCGGCGCTTAGCTACAATGACAGCAAGTATTATCCCGTTGCAAGCACAGTCAAGGCTCCGTTTGTAATGACCTGCCTCAGTTCTATTGACAGCGGCGAACATTCCCTTGACGAGAAAATGACCTATACATCAAAATTCTATGCAGGCGGCTGCGGTACAATAAAAAAATCGGCTTACGGAACAGTTTACGACCTCCGCTCCATTATCACGACCACCATTGTTAACAGCGACAATTCGGGATATCATATGCTGCAAAACCACTTCGGATATGAAAATTACAACAGCTTCCTCACATCGCTGGGCAACAAGGCAACTATCAACAAATATGTGAAATGGGGACAGACCTCTCCTATGGATTCTCTCAGAAACTGGGCTGAAATTTATAATTACACCGAAAGCGGCACTCAAAGCGGCGATTTTCTGAAAGAGCTTCTTACAAGCACCACCGACAGCTGCATTCGCCCCACTATCGGTGAACGGCACACCATTGCAAACAAGATGGGCTGGATGTTCGGCACCTGCTGTCACGATCACGCCATTGTTTATGACGAGAAGCCGTACATACTCATCATTATGACCGACGGAGACGGCTATGACAAGAACCAGCAGTATGTGGGCAAGCTTGCGCTTATGCTTGATGATATACACGAAATGATGATATCGGAATGAAAAAACACCTATGACAGTTTCTATGCTGTCATAGGTGTTTTTTCGTATTACTGATATAATTGATGATTACAGAACGTCATTTACGATCTGTTCGGGCATAAGATGATTTTCTCTGAGAATATCATCAACAGAATACCTGTCGATAAACTCCTTCTTCAAACCGTAGTTATATACCTTAACATCGGTAGGACCATAGAAACGGGCAATTTTCTCACCAAAGCCGCCGTCAAGAATACCATCCTCAAGAGTGATGACCTTTGAGTGAGATTTTTTCAGAGCCTCAAGCATTTCGGTGTCAATTCCTGTGATGTAGCGGGGATTGATAAGTGTTGGAACAGTGCCTGTTTTTTCGGCAATAAGCTTTGCAAGCTTCTCACCTATCTGATAGAAATCACCAAGTGCAATTATGGCAATTTCACTGCCCTGCCCCGTTATCTTATATTTATTCAGCTCGCTGTAATCCGTATCCACAGGTGCATTCGTGTGGATAACGCCGTTGCAGGGAATCCTTACAGCCACAGGATATTTATCCTGCTCAATGCTCCAGTCAAGCATTGCAAAATATTCCTCGCAATTAGTGGGAGCAAGATAAACCAGATTCGGGATATTTGATATCATCGGTATATCGAATATTCCCAGATGCGTCACGTCATTCATTCCGTAAACCGAAGCGGTATTTACAAGAAGAGTTGCAGGATTTCCGTTTACGCAGAGATCCTGGGATATCTGATCGTATGTCCTCTGGAAGAAGCTTGAATGGGTGGCAAATACAGGCTTTCCTCCATTCTTTGCAATTCCCGAAACCATTGCAACAGCGTGTTCCTCTGCTATTCCCACATCAACAAACTGCTTTCCCGCCGTTTTCCGCTTGTCCTCAGTGAAGCCGATATTTGTGGGAACAGCCGCAACCATTGTTACCACCCTTTCATCAGCCTTCATCTTTTTCAGCAGATAATCGCAGGTCAAATTGCCATAGTCCTCGCCTCCGCCGCTGAATTTGCTTTCTCCCGTTTTTTCATCGAAGGGCATACACCAGTGCCAGTTTTCCTTGTTCTCTTCTGCGGGAGAATAGCCTTTTCCCTTAAGGGTATTAATATGTACAACTATGGGGTGGTCTGAATCCTTTACCTTTGAAAATGCATTTATAAGCTTTTCAATATCATTTCCTTCCGAAACATAGATATAGTCAAGTCCCATTGCCTTGAAAAGATTACATTCACAAGCTCCCTCCGAGTCACGAAGAGCCTTGAGATTTTTATATAGACCGCCGTGATTTTCCGCAATGGACATATCATTATCATTTACAATTATAATGAAATTGCTTTCAAGCTCCGAGGCAAAGTCAAGACCCTCAAGAGCCTCGCCGCCGCTGAGAGAACCGTCTCCGATAACGGCAATGATATTCTCCTTATCACCCTTCAGATCACGTCCCTTTGCAAGTCCGCAGGCAAGGCTGACAGAGGTAGAGGTGTGTCCTACATTGAAGAAATCGTGTTCGCTTTCCTCGGGATTTGTATAGCCCGAAACATCTCCGAAATGTTCGTCGGAAAGGAATGCATCCTTGCGTCCCGTAAGCATTTTATGGGCATAGCTCTGATGTGAAACGTCATAGACGATCTTATCCCTTGGGGAATCGAAAACATAATGAAGGGCAATTGCCGCCTCAACAAATCCGAAATTTGGTCCGAAATGTCCTCCCTTTTTAGAAAGACGGTTCATAAGACCGCTTCTTATTTCCGAGGCAAGAACCGTAAGCTCTTTTACGGATAGTCCTTTAATGTCCGCTGGTGAATTGATTTTTTCGATATACATATATTTTACTCCTATTCATTATATTTCAGTCCACTGTATTGTTCATCGGTTACCGCTTCGAGCCATTCGGTTGAGCAGTTTTTACCGGGAACCTCTATTGCAAGATGTGAGAACCAGCAATCGTCAGCCGCACCATGCCAATGCTTTACCCCTGCCGGAATATTTATGCAGTCTCCGGGTTTCATTTCAACGGCAGCTTTGCCCCATTCCTGATAATATCCCTGTCCTGCCACGCAGACAAGTATCTGTCCGCCGCCATTGTCGGCATTATGAATATGCCAGTTATTTCGGCATTTCGGCTCAAACGTAACATTGAAAATACCTATCTGCGACGTGGAAACAGGCGCAAGATAGCTCTTTCCGATAAAGTATTTTTCAAAAGCGACATTAGGTTCGCCAATGGGAAATATCATTTGCGCTTCGTGAGCAGACTTTGCATCATTTGCTTCTTTGCCCTCATTCCAGACTTCTTTTGCCATATTAAACATTGCCCAGCCCTTAGGCCACCCAACATAAAATGCAGCGTGAGTAATTATTGCTGCAGCTTCTTTTTTCGATACGCCGTGTGCTTTGGCATTCATCATATGAAATTTCATTGATGAGTCGATATTTCCTGCGCCCATCATTGCAGTCATTGTCACAATACATCTTGTTTTCAGATCAATATCTGTGTTGTTCCAGTTCTCACCAAAAAGCACATCGTCATTGAAATGCGCAAATTCGGGAGCAAAATCGCCAAGCTGTGCTCTGCCTGCGGTCTGTACAATTTTCTCACTCATTTTTATCACTCTCCTCATTCAGATTTATTTGCAGGAACCTTCCTCGTCCCATTTCAGAACGCCTGTCCGTACTGCTTCATCATACTTTGATATCTTGTATTCAAGCTTTTCCAGAGCATCGTCATATTTTTTTCGCTCGGCAAGGATACGTTCCTTTGCTTCAATTAACAGATCGCGTCTTGCCCCGAAGGTCTCATCGCCTTCACGAAAGAGCTTCACATATTCGATAAGCAGCTCAATAGGCATTCCCGCACTGCGAAAACAAATTGCTGTTGCCACCCAGTTCAGATCTTCCGCGCTGTAATCACGTATACCGCCTGCCGTTCGGTGAACCTCGGGAATTACTCCCACCCGCTCATAATACCTGAGGGTATCGGCAGAAACATCAAATTTTCTGCATACTTCCTTTATAGTCATAACAGATACCTCCTCCTTGTTTTTTATTATACACCTTAGAGTCAACTCCAAGTCAATGGGTATTCTGAATTTTGTATATTTGCATAAAAGTGCATAGAGTATTTTTGCATATTGCATAATTATATTGTAAGCGAATTCGTAAATTCAAATTTCACAGAACACAATCTATGTTCAATAGCCGCAATTCATAGGGGTGAGTATATCTATGATCCCTCGAGAAATAATCCGCATGTACACATTGTTGTATCTACCCGAACAATTGATGCTGACGGGTTCAGCAAAAAGAAGTTCCGTGAATATGACAAGCCCATTTACCTAATGCACTGGCGTGAACATTGGGCTAACATACAGAACAGAGCCTATGAGCGAAATGGTCTGGATATACATGTCAGTCACGAAAGCCTTGAAAAGCAAGGTATTGATCGTGAACCTGTAAAACACCTTTCCTTAATTGACTGGCAGAAGGAACTGCGTGGAGAACATACAGAAGCAGGCGATGAAAATCGTTTAATAAGGAAACGAAATCAGGAACGTTCTCGTCAGGCGGAGCTGCAGCGTGAGCTTGAATCTGAAATTGATATATATCGTTAATTTTGGCAGTCTATGCCGTATATAAGAGTTTCGATTCCATTATGAGCTGCAACGAGATTACGATTTAAAGATAGCAGATTTTTCTTCTTGCTTTCGTATTAAGTAAAGATATATTTATATATTATCAGATTGAGGTGAGGAAAATGTCCAAAATATATTACTCTGAATCCCGGAATATATTTTCCAAAACAGAGAAAAATAACTTCAGGAGGAATATTTATGACAACAGAAGAAAAAGCGAATAAACTCTATCTGAAAAAGCTTACCCTCAAAGCCTGGACAATGATACTCCACAAGCAGGGTAAGATCAGTCTCGCCAAATGCAACAAAATGATCGCAATGATCGAAAAGCTGGCGGCGTAATTACGGGCAGGAGCTATCCTGCCCTTTTTTCACAAAAACATACGAAACGTCTTGACAAAAAGCGTTTGGTATGGTAACATCAAGATATAACTTATAATACATATAGGAGGTCACCTATGGATATATACGAAGCCGCCAACAAAATGAAATACGAGCAGAAAAACATCTTTGACCTTAAACTGAGAGTGACCTTTTACGCCCGTGTTTCCACCACTAAGGAAGAACAGGAAAATTCTATTGAAAATCAGATAGCCTACTTTACGGATTTTATAAAGAATAACAAAAACTGGACCTATGTCGAGGGCTATGTTGACCGTGTACGAGGCGAGTACGCCGTAAACCGTGCCAACTTTATGCGAATGATCGAGGACGGCAAGGCAGGAGTGTTTGACCTTGTACTTACCAAGGAGGTCAGTAGATTTGCCCGAAATACAATCGACAGCCTGACATATACCCGTGAGCTGCTCCGTGCAGGCGTCGGCGTTTTCTTCCAGAATGATAACATCTGCACCATCGACACTGATAGCGAGCTGCGTCTCACAATAATGTCAAGTATCGCCGCAGATGAAGTCCGCAAGCTGTCCGAGCGTGTCCGCTGGGGACATAAGCGTGCCATCGAAAGCGGCAATGTTATGGGAAATAACCGCATTTTCGGCTATGACAAAAAGGACTGCAAGCTTGTCATAAACGAAAGCGAAGCCGAAATGGTACGCCTGATATTTGAGGAGTACGCAACGGGCAAGTATAGCGTCCGCAAGATAGAGGATATATTGTACAACAAAGGCTACCGTGGACGAAACGGCACACGGATACACCACAACACCATATCGGGCATAATCCAGAATCCCAAATACAAAGGCTACTACTGCGGCAACAAGGTAAAAATTATTGACTACCGCACCAAAGAACAGCGCTTTCTGCCCGAAGAAGAATGGGTAATGTACAAGGACGAAACGGGAGAGATAGTCCCCGCAATCGTCAGCGAAGAGCTTTGGGATAAATGCAATGAGATATTCCGTGCAAGAAGTGCCGTAGTAAAATCCCGTGAGCGTTCCCTGAAAGATAAAAGCGTTTTCACAGGAAAGATCTTCTGTGCAGCCGATGACAAAGCCTATTGGCGCACAAGCTACTCAAACAGCGTTTCCAAGGGCAAGCCTATATATCAGTGGATATGCAGCGAAAAACGCCGTTTCGGTGCCAAAGCCTGTGCGTCCTTCTCCATTCTGGAATCCGACCTTTATCAGATGCTTTCCGAGCATTTCAAGGACATTGCCGAGAATATCGAGGACTATGTTGATACTTTCCTGAAAATCTACCGTGAAGCCGACACATCCTCAACCACTCAGAAAGAGCTTGATTCTCTGCGAGCAAGGCTTGAAAAGGAAAAAGCCAAGCGTGAAAAGCTCCTTGACGCATACACCGAGGATCTTATCACCAAGGCGGAGTTCAAGGAGCGAAATGACGCTTCCAATATCACCATCAATAATCTTGAAGAAGATATATTTGCTCTTGAAAAGAAATCACTTGAATCGGACGATTATGTCCGTGAGCTTGAAAAAATCGAAAAATACTTCAAGGAGATGTACAGTCCCGACAGAGATATGACCCATGAGGAAGTGGACGAAATGGTGCTGACGATAATCGAAAGGATAAATGTCATTCCCCGAAACGAGGAATGTATGAAGCTTGAAATTAAGCTGAAAACAGGCGCAAACCGCGATGTAACCTATGTCAGGGGACGCAATATAAACGGTTGTCGTTCGGGACACATCTGTAAGAAAATGATCGACAACTACAAGCAGGGTCTCAACGGCTAAGCTGTAAATCATAAAAAACGGAGCTCATTCCTTCTGAATGGCTCCGTTTTAATTATTGGTTAAAATGTACTGTCAAAGGTGGCATTAGTCTCCACAACATCTATCCTTGTCTCGCTGCCTGCATAGGCGAAGTTTGATTTACCGCTCTTTTTGATCTTGTACATAGCGGTATCAGCCGCCTCAAGGAGCTCAGCGGAATTTGAGCCGTTTTCACGGAAGAACGCAATTCCGATACTGCAGTGGATATTAAAATGAAGCTCTGTAGACTCGGAAATAAAGCCCTCATTCAGAATGCTTATTACCTCAGCAGCTGCCTTACCCGCATCACCGATGAGGGTAAGATTTGTAAGGCACATAACAAATTCATCTCCACCGAGACGTCCTCCGAAGCCTCGTTCATAGGTGACTTCTTTAATTGTGTCTGCCACGAATTTAAGCACCTCGTCACCGCACTTGTGACCGTATTCATCATTAAAGTGCTTGAAATCATCAAGGTCGATGAACATAAGAGCGTCAAGACTTCTTCGTGAATAGGACTTGTTCATCTCCTCGTCCAGCATACGCAGGAACGTGGGACGGTTATAAAGCTGAGTGAGAGCGTCAAAGCTTGCCTTCTGGATAAGTGTAATGGCACTCTTTTTCTCCTTGTCGATATCCACAAGCAGACCGATTATCTTTGAGGGAGCGCCTGTTCTGTCAAAGAATTTCTTGCCCTTGACCCTTATCCACGTAAAATCTCCGTAGAGATTTTTCATACGATACTCGCCCTCCCACTTGTCTCCCTGAGAGGAAACGATGGTGTCAAGATCGTCCCTGTAACGCTTCATATCGTCCTTGTGTATTTTCATCTTGTATAAGAAGCTTTCACCAATGGAATCGTCCTTTGCACGGTAGCTGAATTTCTGATTGAAATTATTGGATACATAAACCTTGAAGCTCTTGAGATTTATCTCAAAAACCACGTTATCCATCATCGAGACCACGGTACGGTAACGCTGCTCACTCTCGAAAATGCTGTCAAACATTGCGTTGAACTCAGTGCTGATCTGACCGAATTCATCATTGGAATCAAAATCAAGGCGTACATTGACATCGCCCTTGTTTTTCTTAGAGATTACGGAAATAAGCTTCTTTATAGGCTCGGTGAAGAAATAGCAGACCAGAATGATCGCTGCAGATGCAAGTATGGAAATGGCAATGACCGCCGCACGAGCGCCCGACACAGAAAAGGAAGCCGCCTTTTCGGCACCGTCTGACTCAAACAAGCTCACAACGCTCCAGCCCCCGTTTTTGATCGGAGTACCGAAGAAGTGATATCCCTCCGCTTCCTTTACCACCGTATCGCTGCCGTTTGTTTCACCGTAATATGGTATTGCTTCGGGAATACTTTCAGCAATTGCCCGATATTCCACAACATCCTCAAGCTTTCGGGGATTGCTTACGCTGCCGGAGATATATTTTCCGTTTGAATCCACAATAAGAGAAGCAGCAAAATTGCTGTAGCCCGAGATCTTCAGCATATCCGCCGCTTCCTCAAGGCTCACCTTCTGAACTGCCACGCCCACCTTTTTATTATTAAGTGTATAGATTCTGCGGCAGGAATAGAAATAGCATTTATCAGAGGCTGTGGGAGGATATATACCCGAAATTCCGCTGTTTGAACCCGAGAATGAAATGTATTCATCGATCTGCTTGTCATTCTGACCGATAATGTCCGTATTGAATGCCGCAAGAATTGTTCCGCTGTCGTCCAGAATAAACATATCGGTAACGGCACTGCTGCGGCGGACTGTATCACGGATAAGTTCATTTACATATTTTAGCTCATCATCGGAATGTGAATCCGAGCTTTCGTGTTCCACAAATTCCCTTACGCCATTGTCGGAAGTAAAGCTCTTCTGAGAAATGATGATATTTCCGAGAAACTCATTGAGATATGCCGCCCTGTCCCCGTTAATTGTCTCAAGAAAATTTATTTGTCCGTTAACAATTGCCTTGGCGCACTTTGACGAATAAACTGCAGAAACCACGATCATCGGTATGATAAGTATAATAAGCATAAGCCCTGCAAGCTTAAATCTTATCTTCATTGGGACAGTCATTTCCTTCCGCTGCGGATTGAACAAAGCCTTGCCGTGTTCCTGCATAGTTATAGCTTAATTTTACCACAATTCCGAAAAATTGTAAATAACTTTGAGCTTTTTTTCATATATCAAATCATTTTTCGTTATTTGTGACAAATATTTTTAATTATTTTCGGCATATTGATTATCCGTACATATCCATAAGTGCAGGAAGAAGCCTGTAGTTTTTCCTGAAAATTTCGGGATATTCTGAAATATCAAGGGGACACTCCCCTTCCCCTATCTCAATAAGAATAGGAACAGTTTTACCGCCGCCCCTTGCGATCATCCTGTCGCAAAGCCCCGCGCATGAGGTCTTGTCATAGGGATTGAGCTTGTACCCCGTCATATCGGAGATAAGCTTTGCTTCGGCGTAGCATCTGCTTCGGAAATTACCCTGCTGTGCATAATCCCACCACACCACCGAGCCTGTGGCGTGATAGCTTATTACGGTAACAGGGTCTGAAAGCGAGCCGATAAGCTTTACTATTGCCCTGCTTTCCGCCTCGGACTCGGGTGACGTTCCCTTGTAGCCCCAGCCCGACGCACATTTTAGCTTCTCTGCCATTTCCCATTTGCCGTTGAAATTACGGTTTATGTCCACTCCGTGAGCATTTGCTTTCCATCTTTCATAATACCTTGCTTCGGAATAAGATGTATAACCGTATGTCACCGCATTTTTATACATCACAGCCACATTTTTTCTAAGCTGCGGATTTTTAAGTCCCTTTGCCCCCAGCTGGCTTATTGTGACCCCGTCGGGGTTTAGCATCGGGACGATATGTACCTGAAAATCCTCAAAATAATCGGATATGAGCTTTCCCTTGTAGGATCTTTTATTATAACCCTGCAAATAATATTCAGCCATATCCATTACCAGGAGACAGGTCATATATTCCCTTCCATGACAGCCTGCCTGTATCACTATCTGTCTGTCCGCCTTGTCATTTCCGATAATAATATCGTATATCTTCCGCTTATCGGCGGTAGTACCGAGCACCTCTGCCCGCAGAAGCCCGGGATAAGCCGCAATAAGCTTGTCGATATCCTCGCGCATATCGTCATAGGAATATTTTGAGTCGGTGTTGTCAACTATCTTTTCGGATTTTTTCTTTCCGCTTTCCGAAAGCTTGTTTTCGGAAGTCTGCTGTTTTTCGGGAGCCTTCGGCTTTTCCGTAATATCAGTAACCGAACCACTCCAAGGTGAAACCGGTACGGGTGATGTTGTCTGCTGGGCTGTATCATTATTAAAAGGCTCCGTTTCGGCAGCTGTCGCTTCGGTCTCTTTGGGTACCTCCTCGTCCTCAAGGATATTTCCCGTATTTCCCAACACACCGCCGTAGCCGTAAACAGTACAGCCCGCCGAAAAAAACGCAATGACCGACAAAACCGTCAGAACTGCTTTTCTAAAAAAACTTCCCATAAAAAGACCTCACACCCTAATTTCGCATACCAGTTATACACATTTGTATAATGTATAAAGCAGCTTTCACAGCCTCTCCTTTTTAGCTCTTCCATTGCAAGGGCCACCATTTTAAGCCCTATGCCCTGTTTTCTGAATTTCGGAACAGTACCCACACAGCCCACGCTGCCCGTTCTTCTGCCGTCTGAAATAAGACAGGTCTCATCATCGCCTAAAATGCAGAACGAAGCAATTTCACCGTTTTGATATCCGCAGAAGACCTCGCAACCGTCAAAATACTGCACCCAGTCCTCCTCAACAGCCGCCACCGCCGCTTTCAGCTCGGGACATATGGGAGATAACCCAAATTCCACACCCTCGGGAACGGCAATACCATAATTTTCATAACTGAAATCCGAAAGGCTCCGCTTCATTTCCGCACACCCCCCTGTTTTCACATAACCAAGCTTTTCCCAGAAGGGGCAGTCAGCGTCAATATTCTCAGCAGGAACACCGATAAAAAGCCCCGAAGAAAAGCCGCCCGCATAAATCTTATCAAATCCCCTGCCTGCGATTATCTCCTCAGCTTTTCGGACAAGCCCCGTTCCTATTCCCTGCCTGCGGAAATTTTCCAAAACGCATACAAGCCGAAGCTCGTTCCCCTTTATCAGAGCAAATCCCCTTTCCCCGTCCTCAACAGCTTCACAGCCGCCGCAAAGCTTCTCAAATGCGTCACGGCAAATAGGTATCTGCGGAAAGCATTCTTTAAACAACAAATATCTGTCCATAGTCTGTCTCCTTTAATTCAAAGCATTTTTCTCCTTCTCCGAAAGCTCCCTTGCAACCATGACCGCAATGGGTATGGAGACCGCCGCACTCAGTACATCAGCCGCCGCCTGAGTTATCTGTATGCCGAAGAAGCCGAAGGCTCCCGAAAGAATGTACAAAAGCGGAATAAAGAAAAGTCCCTGTCTTGCAATGGCAAGAATTGTCGCACGGACAGTCCTGCCCATATTCTGCATTATCATATTGGTCATAACGCATACGCCCTGCAATGGAGCCGTAAAGCACTGAAACCGCAGGATATCCGTTCCCGCCATAACCACCTCCGGGTCGTCTCTGAAAAACTGTATAAGCTGAGGAGCAAATGCATACACCACCGCACCGAACACAGTCATAAACAATGTGGAAATCTTTATGCAGAAAAGGTAGACCTTCTTTACTCTTCCATACTTTCCAGCTCCCCTGTTAAAGCCGCATACGGGTTGAAAGCCCTGTCCGAAGCCAATGATGACCGATCCGCCCAGCATTACTATCCTGTTGACCACCGAAATAGCCGCAATAGCAGCAGGACCGTACACCACCGCAGCGTGACTTAGACATACGGAAGCAACGCTCATTATTCCCTGCCTGAAAAGTGAAGGCGAGCCGAATTTGAAAAGAGCCGTAATTATCTCACTTGAAGGCTTGAAGATGGGCATTTTAAGCTGAAGCCTGCCGCTCATTTTAAGAAGTATAACAAAGGAAACGATCTGACTTATGACCGTAGCAAGCGCCGCTCCCCGCACCCTCATTCCAAGAACGGAAATAAAAATGGGGTCAAGAATAACGTTCAGCACCGAGCCTCCCGCCATACCTATCATACCGTAAAAAGCGCTGCCCTGAAAACGAAGCTGATTGTTCATCGTAAATGAAGCCATCTGAAAGGGCACGCCTATAAGCAGAACGGAAATGTATTCAAGAGTGCTTTCCATAAGTATCTCGTCCGCCCCGAGAAAAGCAGCCAGCTGTCTGTCAAAAATAAGCCCGAATACCGCAATGACCGCTCCCGTCAGCAGTGAAAGCACCGCAGCCGTATCGCCCATTACCGCCGCAGAACGGGTGTCCCCCGCTCCAAGCTTTCCCGAAATGTAGTTGCCCGAACCGTGACCGTAGAAAAAACCAAGCGCCTGTATGATATTCATAAGGGGCAGAGCAATGCCCACAGCCGCCGTAGAAACGGTGTCCAGCCTGCCCACGAAATATGTGTCCGCCATATTGTAAAAGGCGGTTATCATCATTGTAATGATAGTCGGAACCGCAAGCCTGCACACAAGAAGCTCAACAGACTCCTCGAGCATCTGCCGTCTTTTTTCCTCCGCAGATATCAAAGCTGTCCTCTCCCTTGATTTTACATATTTATATAATTATAACATTTTTTCGCATTTTGTTAAACGGAAAATTTATTAACTTAAAAATAAAATTTATGTAAACAATGCAGGGCAGACAGAAAATATCTGCCCCGCAAAAAAATCACATATCCTGTAAATCAGCCGCCGTAATGTCGTTTTCCAGATTATCCCTTGCAAGATCGTTGTCTATGGCAGAATAAACCGAGGAAATGGGCTTCTCCGCCTTTTTCCTTGAATAAGGAACATTGTTCCTCGAGTGAGGAACAGTGTGGTATACTTTAAGCTCGGGAGAATGAGTTCCCGCAATTATGGGATTTGCCCTTTCCTTGCCGCTTTTCGCCTTGCCCGAAAGCTCGGGAACGGGAGCTATGCCGTTTTTATGCTCCGTTTCATTGCTGTCATATCGTCTCATGCCTTGCTTTGCCATATTTGCTGCCATCCTTTCCCAAAGGTTTTCGGCTTAAAATAAGCCGTGTATGCAGTATTTCCGAAAGACATCTATATATTCTGCCTCGGCATTTCAAAACTTTTTTTGCAATTCTCTTGACTTTTTTGACGAATAAGGTTATTATATATAATGTGTAATAGTGTATAAACTTCCGACAACCTTTTTTTGGAACATCGGAAGAATATTTCCGAAAGGAACGTGATGTTAGGGTTGAACGATAAGCTCAAGCTTTACGGGTTTAATAACCTTACAAAAACTTTAAGCTTTAATATATATGATATCTGCTATGCCAAGAGCCAGAGGGAGCAGCAGGATTATATCAAGTATATCGACGAGCAGTATAATTCCGACCGTCTCACAAAGATACTCTGTGATGTTACCGAAGCCATCGGCGCACACGTGCTTAATATATCCAAGCAGGACTACGAGCCTCAGGGTGCGTCTGTAACTCTCCTTATCTCCGAGGAGCATATCTCCAGGGAGGATATGGACGAGTCCTGCAATATGAGGGGCGTTCCCCAGAAGCAGGATATTGCAGGTCATCTTGACAAGAGCCATCTTACCGTTCATACCTATCCCGAATTTCACCCCGATAACGCCATAACCACCTTCAGAGTGGATATTGACGTTTCCACCTGCGGAGAGATCACCCCTCTGAAATCTCTCGATTATCTTATCGGCAGCTTTGATTCGGATATCATCACCATAGATTACCGAGTAAGAGGCTTCACCCGTGACGAAAAGGGCAAAAAGCTCTTTATCGACCACGATATCACCTCTATTCAGGACTATATCGCCAAAGAGACCCTTGAAAGGTACGACGCAATTGATATAAATGTTTATCAGGCGAATATCTTCCATACAAAGATGATGATAAAGGAAATTTTCTTACAGAATTACCTTTTCAACACCGACACCTACGAGCTTGCCCCCAAGCGCAGGCTTGAGATAAATGACCTTCTGAGACGTGAAATGATCGAGATATTCAGCGGAATGAATATCTTCTGAGCATGGGTATTTTATTGAATGGGGGTAATCACCTTGAATCAGAACAACGCTCCTATTTACGAAGCACTTAACAGATACAACGAAGCAAGAGTAGTTCCCTTTGACGTGCCGGGACACAAGCACGGCAAGGGAAACCCTATGCTTACAGAGTTTCTGGGGCAGACCTGTATGAATGTTGACGTAAACTCAATGAAGCCCCTTGATAATCTCTGCCACCCCGTTTCGGTGATAAGAGACGCAGAGCGGCTTGCCGCCGAGGCATTCGGGGCAGGTCTCTGCTTTTTTATGGTAAACGGCACCACCTCCTCGGTGCAGTCAATGGTGCTTTCGGTCTGCAAGGAAGGGGATAAGATAATCATTCCCCGAAACGTACACCGAAGCGCAATAAACGCAATGATAATAAGCGGCGTAAAGCCCGTTTATGTAAACCCCGGAGTAAACCGCCGTCTCGGCATACCCCTCGGAATGAGCGTCAAGGACGTGGAGAAGGCAATTCTCGAAAATCCCGACGCAAAGGCGGTTTTCGTGAATAACCCCACCTATTACGGCATATGCTCCGACCTTAAAAGCATAGTAAAGCTTGCCCATTCCCACGGAATGAAGGTGCTTGCTGACGAGGCACACGGCACACACCTTTATTTCGGTGAAAATATGCCCATATCCGCAATGGCAGCGGGAGCGGATATGGCGGCAGTGTCAATGCATAAAACAGGCGGTTCTCTCACCCAGAGCAGCTTTCTTCTTGTGGGCAAAAACACCGACCTTACCGAGGGTCATGTAAGAGCCATAACCAACCTTACCCAGACCACCAGCGGCTCCTATCTCCTGCTGTCCTCTCTTGATATCGCAAGAAAATACTACGCTACTCAGGGCAAGGAGCTTTGCGCACAGATTATAAAATCTGCCGAATACGCAAGAGAAGAAATAAACAAGATTGGCGGCTATTACGCTTACTCCGACGAGCTTGTTAACGGCGATGATATCTTCGCATTTGACAAGACAAAGCTGTCAATATATACCCGTGATATCGGACTTGCAGGGATTGAAGTATACGACCGTCTCCGAGATTCCTACGACATTCAGATGGAGCTTGGGGATATCGGCAACGTGCTTGCCATAATCTCCCCCGGCGACCGCTGGAAGGATATCGAGCGTCTTGTTTCCGCCCTTTCGGAGATAAAAAGACGGTTCGGCAAGGACAGCGCAGGACGAATTGACCACGAATACATAAATCCTCAGATAATCCTCTCCCCCAAGGAAGCCTTTTACGGCGAGCAGGAGGTGCTGCCCATAATGGAAAGCGCCGGGCGGATATCCTGCGAGTTTGTAATGTGCTATCCCCCGGGCATACCCATAATCGCCCCCGGCGAGCTGCTCACCCCCGAAATACTCGAAAATATCGACTACAGCAAGAAACGGGGCTGCTTTATGACGGGCACCGAGGATATGAATATCGAAAAGATAAGAGTAATAAGGCAGGATCATTAAGAAAGGCGGAATATTTATGGAGCTGTGGTTCAGCGAATATCATTCAAAAGGCGCAAAAATGTCCATCAGAATAGACAAGCAGCTTTACAGCGGACAAAGTGAATTTCAGAGAATAGACGTCTTTGACAGCCCCGAGTTCGGCAGATTTCTCACCCTCGACGGACTTATGATGCTGACCGAAAAGGACGAGTTTATGTACCACGAGATGATAACTCATGTGGCAATGGCTTCAAATCCCGACATAAAGAAAATTCTCGTTATAGGCGCAGGGGACGGCGGCACCGTAAGGGAGCTTACCCGCTATAAGACCGTTGAGCATATTGATATGGTCGAAATAGACGAGGAAGTTGTTACCGTATGCAAGGAATACCTTCCTCAGACAGCCTGCAAGCTTGATGACCCAAGAGTACACCTCTATTTTGAGGACGGACTCAGATATGTCCGCACAAAAGAAAACACCTATGACCTGATAATCGTTGACAGCACCGACCCCTTCGGCCCCGGCGAAGGACTTTTCACCAGCGAATTCTACGGCAACTGCTTCAATGCCCTTACTGAAAACGGCATACTCGTAAATCAGCACGAAAGCCCCTATTACGAGGAGGACGCCAAAGCAATGCAGAGAGCCCATAAGCGCATAAGAGAATTTTTCCCCATATGCAAGGTATACCAGGTGCATATCCCCACCTACCCCTCGGGACATTGGCTCTTCGGCTTTGCCTCAAAGACTGTTGACCCTATGAGCTTTGACGCCGATAAATGGAACGAGCTGGGAATAAAAACAAAATATTACAACACCGACCTGCATAAGGGCTGTTTTGCCATTCCAAACTATGTAAAGGAGCTTCTCGAGGATGCTTGCACAAACTAATTCATTCATAGCCTGCGATACCCCATTTGAAGAGGCGCAGGCGGTAATATTCGGCGCACCCTTTGACAGCACAACGTCATTTCGTCCCGGAACCCGCTTCGGACCCTCTGCAATGCGCTCCGAAAGCTTCGGGATAGAGACATATTCCCCCTATCAGGACAAAGATCTTCTTGACCTTAAAGTGTTCGATTCGGGAGACCTTGAGCTTTGCTTCGGTTCCCCCGAAAAAGCCCTCGAGGATATTGAGGAGCATACAAAAAAGATACTTGACTCGGGAAAACTCCCCGTAATGCTTGGCGGCGAGCACCTTGTGACCTTAGGCTCATTCAGAGCGGTTCAGAAAAAATATAACGACCTCTATCTTCTCCACTTTGACGCTCACTGCGACCTGAGAGAAGATTATCTCGGACAGAAGCTCTCCCACGCCTGCGTTATCCGCTGCTGCCACGATATCGTGGGAGACGGCAGGATATTCCAGTTTGGAATAAGAAGCGGCGACAGGGACGAATTCCGCTTTGCAGCAGAGGGTCACACCGAAATGTACAAAACAGGCATAAAAGGCGTATCCTTTGAAGCCCTCCCCTCGGTCATAGAAAAGCTCAAGGGCAAAAATGTTTACCTCACCATAGATATGGACGTTCTTGACCCCGCATATTTCTGCGGCACAGGCACTCCCGAAGCAGGAGGAGCCACCTATAACCAGCTTCTTGAAGCCATAATTATGATAGGCGAAAGCCTTAATATCGTGGGAGCAGACCTAAATGAGCTTTCCCCCCATTACGATCAGAGCGGAGCATCAACTGCTATTGCCTGCAAGCTTCTCAGAGAGCTGCTTTTAGCGGTGCTTTAAGCTATGAAAAACAAGATAAAAAGCATATTTTCGGATAAAGAAAATATATTTTCCCAAAACACCGTATTCTTAAAATGGCTTGTCATCGCCGTATTTTCGGGAATTGTGATAGGAGCGGTGGGAGCGGTCTTTCACGAGCTTTTAGGCTATGTGACCGTTCTCAGGCAAAACAACAGCTTTCTTATACTTCTTCTCCCCATAGGCGGCGTAATTATCGTATGGCTCTATAAGCTGTGCGGAATGGATAAGGACGGCGGCACCAACAGCATTATAAAGGGCGCAAGAGGCGAGGAGACCGTCTCCCCGAAAACTGCTCCTCTCATAATCATCGCCACACTTCTTACCCATCTGTTCGGCGGCTCCGCAGGACGTGAGGGAGCGGCTCTCCAGCTTGGAGGAAGCCTTATCTCCCCTCTCAGAAAGCCCTTGAAGCTCAGCGACGAGGATTATTCCACCCTCATAATGTGCGGAATGGCAGCAGGCTTCTCCGCCCTTTTCGGCACACCCGTTGCAGCTGCGGTATTCGCTATTGAGGTCACAGTAGTCGGAATAGTCCACTACAGCGCAATAGTTCCCTGCCTTATTTCCTCGGTAACTGCCGCAATAACCGCCTCGGCAATAGGAGTTCACCCTACCGCTTTCACTGTGGAAACCGTTCCCCAATTCGGCTCTGGCTCGGCTGTCACCGCTTTGCAGGTACTCCTTATGGGAATAGCCTGCGCACTGGTAAGCGTGCTTTTCTGCGCCGCCATTCCGGGGATATCGGGCGTATATAAAAAATATATTCCCAATGCCTATCTCAGAGCCGCTGTCGGAGGACTCATCGTTGCCGCACTTTCCTTTGGTCTTTACTTCCTCACAGGGACCTTTGACTATAACGGCGCAGGCACCGACGTTATCGAAAGAGCCTTTGCGGGAGAATACCGTCCCGAAGCCTTTCTGATAAAGATACTCCTTACCGCCCTCACCTTAGGAGCGGGCTTTAAAGGCGGCGAGATAGTCCCCACAATGTTTACGGGAGCCACCTTCGGCTGCCTGTTCGGAAGCCTTATCGGTCTGCCCCCCTCGTTCGGAGCAGCACTTGGACTTGTTGCGGTTTTCTGCGGAGTAACAAACTGCCCCTTTTCCGCAATAATACTGAGCATTGAGCTTTACAGCACCAAAGGGCTGCCCTATTTCGCCCTTGCCATCGGACTTTCATATATGCTCTCCGGCTACAGAGGACTTTACAGCGCACAGAAATTCTATGACAACAAGCTCAGAAATAAGAAATTCAAGCGCTTCCGTACATATCAGGAGATACGTGATAGCCTTAAAAATCAAGATACAAAGGATGATAATAACAATGGAACTGATTGAATGTATAAAGACCCGCCGCACCGTCCGCAAATTCACGGATAAGTCCATTTCAAAGGAAACACTTATGGAGATTATCTCAGCAGCGGCATATGTTCCCTCCTGGAAAAACTCCCAGACAGCCAGATGGAACATCATCACCGACAAAGCGGTAATCGAAAAAATAGCGCTCGAAGCCACCTTCGGCTTTGAGCATAACAGAGAAATAATCCTGGGCTGCCCCTGCCTTGTTGTCCAGAGCGCTGTCACCAAAAGGTGCGGCTATGAACGTGACGGAAGCTTCACCACCTCAAAGGGCGACAGCTGGGAGATGTACGACAGCGGAATTGCCGCACAGACCTTTTCTCTTGCGGCTCATAACGCAGGCCTCGGCTCGGTGATAATGGGAATAATCGACGATAAAAAAATAGCCGAGATAATCGGTCTCCCCGATACCGAAAGGATAACCGCCGCCATTGCCGTAGGATATCCTGCCGAAGAGCCGAACTGCCCTCCCAAAAAATCAGCGGAAGAAATTGCAAGATTTATCTGAACCAAGGAAAGGAACATACATATGGGCTATATATCCGATATAAGAAAATATGTGGGACATATGCCCGTTCAGCACACCGCCGCCAGCGTGATAGTTGAAAACGAAAAAGGCGAGATACTTCTCCAGAAGCGAAAGGACAACGGCACCTGGAGCTACTGCGGAGGAGCGGTGGAGCTTTTTGAACGTGTGGAGGATGCCGCCGCAAGGGAACTTCTTGAGGAAACAGGACTTACAGCCCTGAGCCTTGAGCTTTTCGGTATATTCTCGGGCGAGGAGCAGCATTACATTTACCCAAACGGCGACGAGGTAAGCACCATCGACATCTTATACATCTGCCGACGCTATTCGGGGGAGCTTAAATGCCAGCCCCAAGAGGTTAAGGAACTGAGATTTTTCGGCATAGACGAGATCCCTGAAACCATCAGCCCGCCAACCTGCGAACCGCTCCGCAAATATATGGAATACCGACGAGGAGCTATGTTCTGACGATACTGAAGCCAATTCAGCACATCAAAACAACAATATACGGAGGAAAAACCAATGCTTTTACTTGACGAACTCAGACTGGAGCTTGAGGGCTACAGAAAGGATATGAAGGAGCTTTATGTAATTCTTAACATTGATAAGCTCAAGGAAGAAATTTCTCAGTTACAGGAACAGTCTGCAGCAGACGGCTTCTGGGACGACCTTGAAAATTCCCAGAAGGTAATGCAGACCATCAAGCAGAACGAAGCCACAATTGAGGGCTACAAAAAGCTCAACGATATGCTTGAGGACACACTTACAATGATCGAGCTTACCGTAGAAGAGGGTCAGGATGAGGACGAGGATACCGTTAACGAACTGAGAGCCGAGGCTGACAAATTCAAAGCGGAGCTTGAGACCACCAAGCTCACCACTCTTCTCACAGGCGAATACGACAGCAAAAACGCAATTCTCACCTTCCACGCAGGCGCAGGCGGAACGGAAGCGCAGGACTGGGCAGAAATGCTTTTCAGAATGTACAACCGCTGGGCAGAGCGCCACAACTTCAAGGTTACAACCCTTGATTATCTCGACGGAGACGAAGCAGGTATCAAATCCGCTTCAATACTTGTTGAAGGACTTAACGCATACGGCTTCTTAAAGTCGGAAAACGGCGTTCACCGTCTTGTCCGCATCTCCCCCTTTGACTCCTCGGGAAGACGTCAGACCTCCTTTGCTTCACTTGAAGTTATGCCTGAAATGGACGGTGCAAATCTCAATATCGAGATACGCCCGGAGGATCTGGAGATCGACTTCTACCGTGCCAGCGGCGCAGGCGGACAGAAGGTCAACAAGACCA
>JAGAJF010000048.1 GCA_017829005.1 Oscillospiraceae bacterium
AAGCCGCATTAAAGCTTCTCTCCGTCAGTGAAGAGGTCTTTGACGATAATCTTTCCTCCGCTTCTGAGGATAACGACCTTTGCATTTACGACAAGGACGGCAGGAAATTCGTTTTCTTGGCGGATTTTTATCGTGCCGAGCAGTACATCAGCTCCCGTCTTTCCGTAATGAACGACTGCTTCAAGGACACGGGAACGGATTACCGCAAGCTGATTGATATAGAAGAAAAGACCAAGATAATCACCTATGCCCAAAAGCAGAGAGAGGCAATATCCCTTGCTCTGTCAAAAGGCTTTCTCATACTTACGGGAGGCCCCGGAACGGGCAAGACCACCACTCTCAAGGCGATAATCTCCCTATACGAGCAGCGTGGTATGAAGGTAATGATCACCGCTCCCACAGGACGTGCGGCAAAGCGCATTTCCGACCTGACAGGCTATCCCGCAAAGACCATTCACCGCCTGCTGGAAGTGATGTTCGATAACTCTGGACAGCTTAAATTCAAGCACAACGAGCAGAACCCCGTCTCCTGCGACGTTATGATAATCGACGAGATGTCAATGGTGGATACACTGCTTTTCGAGTCGCTGCTCAGAGCCTTAAAGCTGTCCTGCCGCCTTATTATGGTAGGTGACAGCGACCAGCTCCCCTCGGTGGGCGCAGGAAATATCCTCAAGGATATGATAGACAGCGGCAGGCTCACCGTTGTGGCACTGAATGAGATCTTCAGACAGGCACAGCAAAGCTGTATCGTCACCAACGCCCACAAAATTGTAAGCGGCATACAGCCCGACCTTACCCGAAAGGACAGCGACTTCTTCTTTATGCAAAGGCTTAATTCGGAAGAAGCCGCTCTGACCGTTGCGGAGCTTTGCGTAAAGCGTCTCCCCGACGCATACGGCTACTCCCCCACCGAGGATATACAGGTGCTGTGTCCCTCAAGGAAGGGCGTTTTAGGCTCTGTGGAGATGAACAAGCTTCTCCAGCGGCGAATAAATCCACCGAAAAAGGAGCTTGCCGAGCTTAAAGGGCAGGTATTTACATTCAGAGACGGTGACAAGGTGATGCAAACCAAAAACAACTACGACATCGTATGGAAAAAGGACGGCGAGGAAGGCTCGGGCATATTTAACGGGGATATCGGCACAATAGTCAAGGTAAAGCGTTCCGAGGGAACGGTTGTCATTGACTTTGAGGGCAGGATAGCCGAGTATTCGGTGGAAATGACCGAGCAGATAGAGCTTGCCTATGCCATTACCGTCCATAAGAGCCAGGGCAGCGAGTTTACAGCAGTTGTCCTCCCCCTTCTTGGCGGCTTTGACAAGCTTTATTACCGAAATCTCCTTTATACTGCCGTTACAAGAGCGAAAAAAATGCTTGTGATTGTCGGCTCAAAATCTATCGTCGAGAAGATGGTTGACAATGACCGCCGCACCCTCCGCTACACCTGCCTGCGGCATATGATAGAGCAGGAGCTTGGCTGATGTACGGCAGTATCGTAATGGGCGACAGCAGCCTTAAAAGCTATGTTCTGGATTTTTTCTTTCCGAACCGCTGTCCCTTCTGCGGCGGATTTATCCCATATAACGACCTGTGCTGTGAGGAGTGCTTTTCCGAGATACTCTGGGCAGATGAGCATATATGTCCCCAATGCGGAAAGCCGAAACGTCCCCACTGTTTGTGCAAAGAGTATCCCGAATACTCCTTATGCGCTTCGGCTGCCTATTATTCGGGCATTGCCAAGGAGGGCATTTTCAGCTTAAAGTTTAAAAATAACCTTAACGCCGCCGCTATCTTCGGACAGGCACTAAGAGACAAGCTTTCGGAAATGGGAGTAATTGACGGCATAGATCTTGCCGTTCCCGTTCCCATGTCCCCGAAGCAGATGCGGATAAGAGGCTATAATCAGGCGGAGGAGCTGGCAAAGCATCTCACAAAAGGGACAAATATCCCCGTCAGGACAGAACTTATCCAAAGGAGATTTTCAAAGACCGCACAGCACAGTCTGAGCGGAGAGGACAGAAAACGTAAAGCGGCTCAGACATACTTTACCGAGCTTTGCGGCACTCCCCTTTCAGGTATGACGGTGCTTCTCGTTGATGACGTTCTTACAACAGGCTCAACGCTTAATGCCTGCTCGAAGCTGCTTTTACAGCTCGGCTCAGAGCGTGTAATATGCGCCGCAGCAGCTACAGTTTAAATATAAACCTACAAAGGTGGTATTTTCTTGAACAGCAATATCAAGGTTGCCGCTATCCACGACCTTTCGGGAGTGGGACGGTGTTCATTATCGGTAATTCTTCCCACCCTTTCGGCTATGGGCATACAGGTGTGTCCCGTGCCTACTGCTATCCTCTCCGCCCACACGGGAGGCTTCGGAGAAGTAGTAATGAGAGACCTTACCGACTATATAATCCCTGCACTCCAGCATTACAAAAGGCTGAAAATGGACTTTGAATGCATTTACAGCGGCTTTCTTGCTTCCACAAGTCAGATAGACCACTGCCTTGAGTTTTTCTCAAGCTATCCCAAGGCATTAAAGGTGGTAGACCCCGTTATGGCGGACAACGGCAAGCCCTATAAGACCTGCACCGCCGAGCTTCGCCGCCGAATGGGCGAGCTTGCCGCCGTTGCGGATATAATAACCCCGAATATGACCGAGGCGGCTATACTTTTAGGTGAGGACCCCACGCTTATGCCCCGTTCATCCTCCGAGATGAAGAGTATTCTGGTAAGGCTCTCGGAGCTGGGTCCAAAGACCGTTGTCATAACAAGTGCCTATATCTGCGGAGAATGCTGTAATGCAGGCTATGACCGTGAGCATAACAAATTTTGGAAGGTGCCCTATGTTCAGGTAAACGCAGGCTACCCGGGTACGGGAGACGTTTTCGCCTCGGTGCTCACAGGCTCCATTTTAAGAGGAGACAGCCTGCCCATTGCTATGAACAGAGCCGCCGCATTCTTAGAGCTTGCCATTAAAACTACCTACGGCTACAGCACAGACCCAAGAGAGGGCATTCTGCTTGAAAGGTGTCTCGATTTCCTTATGGACAGACACGACCTCTGCGACTACGAGTCACTTTAAAAAGGAGGCAGACAAATGCGTCTTAACATCGTGCTGGTAGAGCCGCAGATACCCCAGAACACGGGAAATATCGCCCGTACCTGCGCCGTTACAGGAGCAAGACTCCATCTTGTGAAGCCACTGGGCTTTCAGATAGATGACAAGAAGCTCAAAAGAGCGGGGCTTGACTATTGGGACAAGCTGGATATCACCTATTACGACAATACCGAGGATTTTCTCCAAAAAAATATAGGGGGCAATTTCTTCTTTTTTACCACAAAGGGAAGGAAGATACACTCCGAAGCAAAATATCCCGACAATTCATATCTCATATTCGGCAGAGAGGACGCGGGGCTTCCCGAGGAGCTTTTATACGCTCACCCCGAGGAATGCGTCCGCATACCTATGAGAAGCACTCTCAGGAGCCTTAATCTGTCTAACTCAGCCGCCATAGCCGTTTACGAGGTCTTACGGCAATGGGATTATCCCGACCTTGAGACCGAGGGCAGGCTTACAAAATATAATTGGAACGATAAATAATATCATATGAAAGGAAAAAGTATTATGTCAAAGATCAAGTTCATCACCGACTCCGCCGGCGATATCACAAAGGAATACAGCGAGAAATATAACATTGATGTGCAGGGCTTCCCTATTACTGTGGGAGAAAAGAGCTTTCGTGACGGCGATATCCCCAAGGAGGAATATTACGACCTTATTGACAGCTCCCCCGAGCTTCCCGTACATTCCCAGCTCACAGTATTTGATTTTGAGGAGCTTTATGAGAAGTATGCGGCAGAGGGCTATGAGGACATTTTCTTTATCTCCATAAACTCTCACGGCTCAGCCACCTATCAGAACGCCTGCTGTGCAAGGGATAATTTCTTCTCCGAACACCCCGACAAGGCTAATAGGGTGAAGATAAGAGTTCTTGATTCCACAAGCTATTCGGGCACCTACGGATATCCCGTTATTGAGGCGGCAAAAATGGCTGAGGAGGGCAAGTCCGCAGACGAGATAGAAAAGTATCTTTGCGACTGGTTTGAGGTATGCGAGGTATACCTTGCGGCATACACCCTGAGATATGTTAAGAAATCGGGCAGGATAAGCGCGGCGGCTGCCTTTGCGGGAGAGCTTCTGGGACTAAAGCCCGTTATCCTCTTGAAGGGCGAAAGCACAAAGGTCGTGGCAAAGGCAAGAGGCGAACAAAACGTTGTCCCCAAGCTTGCGGACGTTACCTGCGACAGGATAGCCGAGGGTTCGCCCTATATCATCATCGGCGGCAGAAACCTTGCCTATGCCGAAGAGATAGCTAAGGTGCTTACAGAGCGGCTGGGCTATCCCCCTGTTGATATCGTGTTCAGAGTAGGCGGAGCCATTGCCGCAAACAGCGGTCCCGATATAGTGGCTACCGCATTCAAGGCAAAAAAGAGCTAAATTATAAAGGAGCATATTTCCCCGATGGAAGACAGTATTGATATAAAGCAGCTATTCTCCGTTCTCAAAAGCCACCTTCTGCCCATTGCCGTTTCGGCGGTCATATGCGGAGCAGCAGGCTTTTCGGCGGCTGAGTTTCTCGTTCCCAAGGAGTACGAGTCCTCGGCTATGCTTTACGTGGAGAATAATCAGAACAAGAGCGAGACCCTTAACGTAAACGACATTACCGCCGCTCAGAAGCTTGTTAACACCTGCCAGATAATTTTCCAGAGCAATAAGATGCTCGATTCTGTGATATACGAGCTTGACCTTCCATACACAAAGGAAGAACTGAGCAAAATGATATCGGTTACGTCGGTAAACAGCACCGAGGTAATGCGGATAACCGCTTCAAATGAGGACCCGCAGCTTTCCGCCGATATCGTGAATGTGCTTGTGGAGCTTGCCCGTGAGGAGTTTATGAGGGTCATAAAATCAGGCTCAATTGAGGTGGTGGAGTACGGTGAGGTACCCGAAAATCCCTCATTCCCGAGACCTATGATATTCTGTGCCGCAGGCGTTATTTTAGGCGCGGCGGCGGCGTACATCATCTTCTTTTTAAAGGAGATACTGAGCGTCACGGTGACCCCGAGGGACGACCTTTCCAAGATATACAGCGTGCCCGTATTTGCCGAGATAATGGACTTTGAGGCGGCTGACGGCAAGGGCTACGGCTACGGGTACGGCAAAACACGGGGCGAAAAGCGAAATGCTTCCCCGAAAAGGGCTTCCTCAAAGCGCTATCTCCTTGACGATAACACTCCCTTCGTCATTGCCGAGGCGTACAGGGCAGCCCGGACAAACCTTATCTTCTCCCTCGCCGCTTCGGGGGGCAATATCATCGGCTTTACCAGCGCTGAGCCGGGAGAGGGCAAGTCTACTACCTGTGCCAATATGGCTATTGCCTTTGCGGATATGGGAAAAAGGGTGCTTCTTATCGACTGCGATATGAGAAAGCCTACGGTACAGACCGCCTTCAAGCTGGGCGGTCAGAACGGCTTATCATCGGTGCTGGGCGGCTTCTGCTCCCTTGAGGAGGCTATTAACAGAGATGTGAGAAGCTCTCTTGACATTCTCGCTTCGGGCCCTATACCCCCTAATCCCACGGAGCTTTTAGGCTCGGGGATAATGGCAAAGCTCCTGGAGAATGTGTCTGCCAAGTATGATTATGTGCTGCTGGACACTCCGCCTATCAACGTTGTTACTGACTCACAGCTTATGAACAGCATTATCGGCGGACACGTTTTCGTGGTTAGGGAAAATTCCACCTCCCACCCCGACATTGCCGAGGCTCTCGAAAAGGTGAGTCTCGCAAACGGCAAAAAGCTGGGCTTTATCAAGTCCTTCTGCACAGGCGGTATGAAGTCCTCCTACGGCAAAAAGAAGTACGGCAGATACGGCAAAAAATACGGCTATTATCAGAGCTATGGGTATGAGTACAAGCAGGATAATCAGAAATAACCAAATATTACCAATTATTTTCCGAGCCGATTGTCATAATTTGTAAAATGGCGGTAAAAATCGGTTTATTGTAAACTAAAAGGTAAACTTTTCGGTGAATATTAGGGTCAAAATGCCCCGAAATGCAGGTTTTATAAATATGAACTGCATTTCGGGGCTAAATTGTTAAATATATTCTCATTACGAAATTGTTAAAACGGGGTGTTTTCTTGCATTTTTTTGAATTTTTCTGTAATTTCGTTATTTTGACCAATGGTTATATTTACAATTATTGGTATAATTGTCGGTAATTTGGGGGATTATGAACAGAGTTGACATTTATTGCGTGTATTTTTGATATTGAGTATAATGATATTTAACTATTTTTACAAGAGAGCAATATTTGGTAAGTTTTTTGGATATGTGCGAAATGCATGTTCGTTATATTGCATAAATGTCGATTTTGGTAATAGTTATTTTACTTCCAAACTTTTTCGCTGATATGTCCGCTCATTTGTCAGATATCTTGGCATTTTCCCCATTATGCAACTGACAGTAGCGGAATGTAAAACGGAAATGGTTGATATCAAAGTGGTTTTCTTATATGATGGATACATCAAATCAAACAAAGGAGAGCGGTTATTATGTTATTATCCGAAAAAATTTCCGTTATCAGAAAAATGAACGATCTGAGTCAGGAGCAGTTTGCCGAGGAATTATCGGTAAGCAGGCAGGTGGTCTCCAAATGGGAGACGGGGGCTTCTGTTCCCGATATTAAAACGCTAATTAAAATTGCCGATTTTTACAGCATTACTCTTGACGAGCTGGTGAGGGACGAGTATGCCCTGCCTTTCTCACCCAAAACCGAACCTGCCGAAAATAATTCGGAAGCTGTTTTTTCTGCGGATATGTACAAAGGCAGGATATGCGACATCTCTATGAACAGCTTTCTATACGGAGTTATTCGAAACGCTCTTATTGTGGGAAGCTGCGGGGATATGGTGTGCTTTGTGAAAAGAAACAGGTACGGCTTTTTTAATATCAGAAAAACTCAGGGTATTCTGATAAAGTCTGATGTCCAAAGCTACAGGGAACACAATGAGCTTATTTTGGGCAAATGTACCGCTTACATCAATAAAGGAACCTTTTTCGGCGGTATGACCTATGCTTTCAGCAGCATTGCCGATATTTCAGAAGACAGCATTACCATTGCCACGGGGGATTTTCAATCGGTGGTGCCGCTGTGCGATGTGTCGGTTATCTTTATGAACGAAGCTGTTAAGTAATCCCCTGCGTCTCTCATTGCCCGGCATTGAGGGACGCTTTATTTCCGAAAAATTATTTCATTGTGGTTGAAATTCTTCCCGAAATATGCTATAATAAAATATATGACTTTTTTATCGGGAGAAACAATGCAATGATACTTTCAATGGAAAATATCTCGAAAATATATAACGGGAAAACTGTGCTTGACAATGTGAGCCTTACTATTGAGGACAACGACAGGATAGGACTTGTGGGCATTAACGGCTGCGGAAAATCCACGCTTTTAAAAATTATTACGGGCAAAGAGGAATATGAGACTCAGCCCGAGCCCAATGTGGCTCATTTAGCTGTTACACGCGGCTCTACGGTGGGATTTTTAGAGCAGAACTCGGGGCTTGACCGCTCCTCTAAGGTAATGGAGGAGATGATGTCGGTCTTTTCGGAGCTTTTATCGGTGCAGGAGGAGCTGCGCCGCCTTGAGGAGGAGATGTCCCGCCCCGAGGTTCACGAAAACGAGGAGCATTTTAGGGAGATAAGCGCCGAATATGACCGCAAGACGGCTTATTTTGAAGCCAATGAGGGTTATCTCATAAGCGTTAAGATAAAGACCGTTTTAAACGGTATGGGCTTTCCTCCCGAGACCTATGACAGGGTCATTTCAACTTTGTCGGGGGGCGAAAAGACCCGTCTTGCCATG
>JAGAJF010000049.1 GCA_017829005.1 Oscillospiraceae bacterium
ATCATATCCGTCCGAGGTCTTTTTTATAAAATCGTCCGCCGCGGCAAGAGATGCATATTTATGCACGTCCTCCTCGGACATAGAGCTGTTTCCGAATGCTATATTGCCCTCGATGGTGTCCGAGAAGAGCAGCACGTCCTGAGATGCCACGCCGATATTCTTCCTGAGCTGTTTAAGCTTTAACATACGGACATTTTCTCCGTCCACCATTACCCGTCCCTCGTCAGGGTCATACCTACGAGAGATAAGGGTTATTAGGGTGGTCTTTCCCGAGCCTGTGGGACCCATTACCGCAACGGTCTCACCCGGGTTTATCTTAAAGGATATGTCCTTTAAAACAGGATTTCTCTTGTTATAGGAGAAGGACACGTGGTCAAACTCAACCGAGCCGTCAAACTGTCCGCTCTTGTCAACTGCGTCGGTGCGGTCAACGATAAGAGGACGTGAATAATATACCTCGATTATCTTGTTAAGAGAAGCCACAAAACGCTGGAGGTCGTTAACGATATTTCCAAGCATTCTCATAGGGTTGGACATTGTCCAGATAAGTCCCGAGAAAGCGGTGTATTCGCCTACGGTAATGCGTCCGCTGATAACAAACAATCCGCCTGCAAGGAGCTGTACAACCGTAAGCCCCTGAGCAGTGACTTCGATATAAGGGAAGAATTTCAGCCAGAGAAGGGAGGCTGCTTTGTTTGCCGCCGAATACTTCTTATTCTGACTGTCAAACTTTTCCTCCTCAAAGTCCTCTCTTGCAAACGCCTTGACAACACGGTTTCCCGAGATATTTTCCTCGGCGCCCGTATTCATTTCCGAAAGTCTGTCTCTCTGCTCCACGTACTTGGGACCGATGACCTTTTTGAAAGCCATTGTAATTGCGAAAATTACGGGGGTAAGAGCTATCATACAAAGCGCCATAAGCCAGTCAATTGAGAAGAAGAATATTACCGAAGCGGTGTACAGCACCAGACACTCGAGTATCGCCTTGATTATCCATGCAATGGAGTGACGAACCATATCCAGGTCTCCGCTGAGACGGGTCATAAGGTCGCCTGTGCGGTTCTTGTCGAAGAAGTCCGAGTCCTGCTTCTGAACGTTGGCGAAAAGGTAATTTCTCACTCTGTAGATTATTCCCTGAGAAGCCTTTTCGTAACAGATGCCCGAGGAATATGTAATTATGGTTCTGAGCAATGTAAAGGCTATCATTGTGATAACAAGTGCAATGAGACCATTGGGATTTGATGAAAGATTTTCTGCAGCGTGTTCGCCGTAAATGTACTCGTCCACTATCCTGCTGCTGTAGTGAGGCGTTATGATGTACATCGACTGGCATATAACAGTCATACAAAGAGCCGCAATATATACCGCGCGGTAGCCCTTCAGATTTTCCCAAAGCCATTTAATCTGAAACATATTTAACTTATCCCCCTTTTTTGGAAAGACTGATTTTTACTGTTTTTAACATTTTTGTCAGCCTGACAATTCCCTGTTTTTATCAGGCACTGACAGTTATTTTACACCATATAAAAAGGTTTTCAATGGTTTTTATGATAATATTATATGAACAATTTTATTTTACACTGCTTAAACGTTTAATGTGTTTAAACATATTGAGCAGTATAAAGATATTTAACTAAAAGCATCGAAAAAATACCCGATTGACTTTGCTTTGATAATATGATAAAATATTATCATACTACCCCGAAAGGATATGCTTAATAGTATGAACGATAAAAAAGATATAGAAAAAAAGCCCCCATATTTCACTCCGAAGCGAAAAGGTACTGCCGCCCTTATAAGTCTCGGAGCGGCGGTTCTGTGGGTGATACTATGGTTTATCTTCCCTATGGATTTTTATTCCCTTTTCTTTGCCTCAAACATCGGCAGCACCCTGTTTCTTGCGGCTATGGCGGCGGCAATTACCTTTCCCGCCTGCTTTATCTGCACAAAGGCTCTGGGCAAGGATATCTCCGTTCCCCTGCATTTATTCGTTAATATCGTGGGAATGGTGAGCTGTATTTTCCTATACTCAATTTTCAGATTTACAGCGGTGTGGTGGCTCATACTGGGGCTTGCGGTACATCTTGGCGCAACGGTGGCTGTATTCGTGACAGCTCCCGACATAAAGGTAAAGAGGGTAAAAGAAAAAAAGGGCAGACTTGCGTCCGCCCTTGCAGGAGTAGTCTGCGCCCTTTGCTCAGACTGCATTTATCTGCTTTTATTTAATGTTCTTCTGGAAACATTCAGAGAGAATTAAAAGTTAAATTGCCTTGCTAACGCTGCTTCAGGTTCACGAAGCGGCGTTATTTTTTTTATCATTTTTCTTTCCGCATTTGCTGCAGCAGCCCGAGCATCCCGTACAGCAGCCGCCCTTTTTCCGTGAGACTATCATATATCTCACCGCACAGAAAAGCAGGAAGAATATTATTACCAAAGCAATGATATCGGCAGCAGTCATATGTACATATCCTTTCAGAAAATAAGCATACCCACATTATAAACCACAAATGCGGCTAACCATGCTGCTGCACATTGTACAAAAACAAATGC
Source organism: Oscillospiraceae bacterium (assembly GCA_017829005.1). Classification (GTDB taxonomy): domain Bacteria; phylum Bacillota; class Clostridia; order Oscillospirales; family Ruminococcaceae; genus Huintestinicola. Next base: position 2,551 of record JAGAJF010000049.1, read on the forward strand.
CACAGCCGCAAAGGTTGAATTCATCTCCCGCTTTACCGCAGCCACCGCCGCAACGCATGGAGTATAGAGCAGGGAGAAAACAAGAAAGCTTACCGCTGTCATAGGCGTGAACATTCCTTGTAAAACTGCAGGCAGCAGGTCTGCAGAGCCTGCTCCGGACAGCACCGACAAGGTGGACACCACCGCTTCCTTTGCGGAAAAGCCTGTGATAAGGGCGGTGGATATCCGCCAGTCGTTAAAGCCAAGGGGCGCAAATACGGGAGCGATTATCTTTCCGATAGCGGCAAGAAGGCTTTGAGAGCTGTCGGTAACGGTGTTGAGCCTTGCGTCAAAGGACTGTAGGAACCATATTATCACCGAAGCAGTGAAAATAACGGTAAATGCCTTTGTAAGGAAGTCCTTTGCCTTGTCCCACATAAGCAGCACCACGCTTTTCGGCGAGGGCAGGCGGTAATTCGGCAGTTCCATTACAAAGGGAACGGGCTTGCCCTTGAATTTGGTCTTGCTGAGTATTATGCCATAAACTATGCCGCAGATTATTCCGAAGAAATAGAGAAAAGCCATTACAAGTGCGCTGTGTTCGGGAAAGAACGCCATTGCGAAAACAGAATAAATAGGAAGCTTTGCACTGCAGGACATAAAGGGCGTCAAAAAGACGGTCATCTTTCTGTCACGCTCGGAGGAAAGAGTTCTTGTCGCCATAATTGCAGGTACAGAGCAGCCGAAGCCGATTATCAGCGGGACAAAGGAGCGTCCCGAAAGACCTATTTTTCTGAGCAGGCTGTCCATTACGAATGCCACTCTCGCCATATATCCGCTGTCCTCAAGCATTGACAGGAAGAAAAACAGGGTGACAATGGTGGGCAGGAAGCTGAGAACACTTCCCACGCCTGCAAATATGCCGTCTATAATGAGGCTGTGTATAACGGGATTAAGTCCGTAGTCTGTAAGTGCGCTGTCTGCGGCGGCGGTGACAATGCCTATGGCAGATGAAAGCAGGTCGCTTAAAAATGCGCCTATGACCCCGAAGGTGAGCCAGAAAACCAGCACCATTATCAGAATGAACATGGGTATTGCAAGGTATCTGTTGGTAAGAATACTGTCTATTTTCACGCTTCGGATATGCTCCTTGCTCTCGCGGCATTTCACCACCGCTCTGCTGCACACGTCCTCAATAAAGGTGTATCGCATATCGGCAATGGCGGCGTTTCTGTCCATACCTATTTCCGTTTCCATTTCCGTAACGCTGTGTTCTATCATTTCAAGCTCATTCGTGTTAAGCTCAAGCTTTTCAGTAATGGCAGGGTCGGCTTCGATAAGCTTTGTGGCGCAGAATCGTCTGCCAAGCCCCGCATTATCGGCGTGATCCTCGATTATGTGGCATACTGCGTGTATACATCTGTGCACGGCACCGCTGCAGTAGTCTATTTTTCTGGGCTGTATGCGCTTTTTGGCGGTATTCACAGCCGTTTCGATAAGCTCCTCAACGCCGTCATTCTTTGCGGCGGAAATGGGCACAACGGGTATGCCTATCCTTTCGGAAAGCTGGGCGATATTTATGGTGCCGCCGTTGTTTCTCACCTCGTCCATCATATTGAGAGCAAGCACCATGGGTATTTTCAGCTCGCTTAGCTGGAGCGTAAGATACAGGCTGCGCTCGATATTTGTGGCGTCAACAATGTTTATGATACCGTCGGGCTTTTCGTTTATGAGAAAATCTCTTGTAACTATCTCCTCAATAGTATATGGACGGATAGAGTATATTCCCGGGAGATCAACCACTGTGCAGTCCTTGTATCCCCTGACCTCACCGCTTTTCTGCTCTACCGTAACACCGGGAAAGTTTCCCACGTGCTGGTTTGAGCCTGTCAGCTGATTAAAGAGAGTGGTTTTTCCGCAGTTCTGATTTCCCGCAAGGGCAAATATCATTATATATTCTTCCTTTCTTGAGAGCTTTGTTTTGCAAACGTCAGTTCACATAACAAGACCCGCTTTGAAGATCTGTGATTTTCAAACATTCTTTCTTTCAGAGTCATTTTGCTCTGTGGGCATTACCGTTATCTCCTTTGCCTCCTCGAGACGGAGAGTCAGCTCGTAGCCCCGAAGATGTATCTCGATGGGGTCGCCCATGGGGGCAGCTTTTCGCACAGTCACATGAGTTCTCGGTATCAGTCCCATATCAAGGAGACGGCAGCGCAGTGCGCCCTCGCCGCCCACCTGCGTAATTATTCCGCTGTGACCAATGGGAAGCTTATCCAAAGTCATTTTATCATATCCTTTCGGAAGTTAGTCAAAACTAACACATACGGCATATTTTTTTCGGCGGAGCAGTCCGAAGCGTTTGCTACACAAGACTGCACAAAGCCGAAAAATAGCCGTTTTGCTTTAAAATTTCATATGCCCCTACAGCCGAAGTCTCCGTCTCATACAGACCGAAGACCGCCGAGCCGCTTCCTGTCATCAGGGAGCAGACAGCACCGTTATCGGTCATAATTTTTTTAATGCTGGAAACCTCGTCAAGGCAGGTAACATCATCAAATATATTGCGGCAATAGGGTGCAATATCCCTCAGAGAGCGAACACTTCCGAAGATATCCCTTATGCCCTCTGTGCCTATCCTATTGCCAAGAGAGTCGATCCTTGCGAATGCCTCGGGAGTGCTGATACCCGTACTGCCCTTGCCGATAAGCACCGTTCCCGATATTTTTGGAAGCGGCTCAATTATCTCACCTATTCCCGTACAATAGCCGCAGCCGCCCTTAATGCAGAAGGGTATATCTGCGCCTATCTTTGCTCCGAGAGAAAAAAGCTCACCTTCGGAAAGGTCTGCGCAAAACAGCCTGTTAAGCCCCGTAAGTACAGCGGCTCCGTCTGCACTTCCGCCGCCCATACCCGCCTGTGACGGGATATTCTTTATAATATCTATGCCGACTCCCCTGTCACATATTCCCGTATGTTCAAAAAATGCTTCGGCGCATTTGTAAGCAATATTTTTTTCATTACAGGGAATAAGAGGGTCGGAG
>JAGAJF010000050.1 GCA_017829005.1 Oscillospiraceae bacterium
GCTCTGCATACCGCTATGAAGGGCACCATCTTCACCAACGTTGCCATCAACAACGAGACCAACACTGTTTGGTGGGAAGGTATGGACAAGAATCCTCCCGTTGACGCTACCGAATGGAAGGGCGCCAAGGTAAACGGTGTAGAATTCACCTCCGTTATGGGCGCTGACGGCAAGCCTCAGAAGCTCGCTCACCCCAACTCCAGATTTACTGCTCCCGCTCACAACTGCCCCTGCGTATCTCCCGAGTTTGACAACCCCAAGGGCGTTCCCGTTTCCGCTATCATCTTCGGCGGCAGACGTGCTTCCACAACTCCTCTCGTATATCAGTCCTTTGACTGGACTCACGGCACATATATGGGCTCTGCTGTTTCCTCCGAGACAACAGCTGCAGCTACAGGCGCAGTAGGCGTTCTCCGTCACGATCCTATGGCTATGAAGCCCTTCATCGGCTACAATGTTGGCGATTACTGGGCACACTGGCTCGAGATGGGCGAGAAGCTGGGCGACAAGGCTCCCAAGATCTTCAACGTTAACTGGTTCAAGCAGGACGAGAACGGCAACTTTATGTGGCCCGGCTTCGGTGACAATATGAGAGTTCTCGACTGGATCATCAAGCGCTGCGAGGGTACTATCGATGCTGAGGAGACTGCTATCGGCTACCTCCCCAAGAAGAGCGATATCAACCTTGCAGGTATTGAGGACGAGGTTACTCCCGAGATCATGGACAAGCTCCTTGCTGTTGACACAGATCTCTGGAAGAAGGAAATTGCCGAGATGAGAAGATACTACGATGAGGACATCACCGCTAAGGGCGGTCACGTTCCCGCAGCTCTCTATGCTCAGCTCGACAAGATCGAAGCAAGACTTGGCTGATCTTCCCGATAAATTCTATAAATAATTCTGAAGCACCTCTGCAATTTCGGCGGAGGTGCTTTTAGTTTAAAATTAGGAATAATATTTATTGACATTTTTTGAAAAAGCTTGACAAATGGCAGGCTGTGGTGTATAATGTTGTAAACAAAATCTATTAAGGAGCTGACCTAAATTGAAATTAAACGCATTTAAAAAGACGGCAGTTATCTGTATGACAGCAGCGGCTGTATTATCCGCCTCTGCCACCTGCTTTGCTGCCGAATGGAAAGAGACCGACAAGGGTATTTCTTACATAAACGACAGCGGCAAGGCTGTAACGGGTATGCAGGAGATAGATGGCGAGACCTATTATTTTAACAGCAAGGGCATTATGAAGAAGGGCTGGCTTACCACAAAAACGGGCAAAAAATATTACTTTAATTCCGACGGAACTATGCGTACAGGCTGGCTGAAGCTCAAGTCCGGAAAATATTATTTCTCCAAGAAGGGCGTTATGTGCACAGGCAGCGTGAAGATCGACAGAAACTACTATTTCTTCGATGACGAAGGCGTTATGCTCACAGGCTGGCAGGACGTTGACGGTACTGACTACTATTACTGCTCCGACGGCAAAAGAGCTGTTAACAAGACTGTTACCATTGACGGCAAAAAAGTAAAATTCGACAAGAACGGCAAGGTCAAGACCGGAAACAGCTCCTCAGACAGCAAAAAGGTCGTGAAGGAAGAGGAGAAGATCCTTCCCGAGGAGATCGTTGTTACCGATACCGAATTTACCATCAGCAAGGGTGCAAAGTTCAAGCTTGCATATGGCTTTAAGCCTCTCAAGACCAATTGCACCGATGTAACCTTCAAAAGCTCAAATCCCAAAGTAATTACTGTAAACAACAAGGGCGAAATAGAGGCTCTTAAACAAGGTAAGGCGAATATTACCATTACTTCTAAGGAGAATGTGTACGTTTACGTTGTTCTGGAAATTACTGTTGAAGGATAAATTATTTCTTTACTCCGAGACCGTCAGACGGTTTCGGAGCATTTTTTTTCAAAAAAAATTCCCCTGCCGTATGACAGGGGAATGAAAATATGTATTGCTTATCAGTTTTTCTTCTTAGCAGCCACAGCGATAACGCCGATAACTACGATAACAATTCCGACTGTGATAAATATTGCGGCGAAATTTACCTCGGTGGACTCACAGGAGAAGGTACATTCCTTTGAAGGGTCAACATTGAAGGTGATGCTGCCGTCATCTCCGATGGTGCCGCCCTCGCAGTATTTAACGGTGCCGGGCATTCTGAGAGTGAAGTCAACAGCGATCATATCCGAAGCCATTCCTGCGTATTCGCCTGCGTCATCGCCCATCAGAGGGGGCATAACGGCGTCAAAGGTGTATGTGGAAACGAAAAGACTGCTTTTCTTCGCTGCCTTTGCCGAGGTGAACAGACTGGTGCCGTCCTCGCTGAGAGTGGTAAGCTCGGCGCTCAGCTCCTCATAGCTGCTGTAATCCTCGGTATAATCATAGCCGATGTAGTCCTGACCATTAACGGTGAAGTGCTTGACCTCATATTCGGAATCAGCAAAATCCTCCTCGGTGCAGTATTCGGAAGACATACCGTAGGACAGGGAAACCGAGCCTGTTTTATTGCTTCTCATCTCAACTCCCAGACCGATATACATACAGCCCGAAAGTCCTGCTGCCATAAGGACGCTGCAGAGCGCCGCCCCTATTTTTTTAATAAGCTTATTCATAATATTTACCCCCATAATTTATTTGGATATTCAGACAAAATCTGTAGAAACATTATATCACAAAAATAATTTTATTGCAATAGTAATTTTACAATTTTACAGAAAATTCCCATTCGGGTATTGAAAATTATGTCAGGATAGGGTATTATAATTATAATATATGAAAAGGACAGATGAAAATGCATATCAGAAAAGCTGTGGAAAGTGATATCCCGAGACTGCTGGAAATTTACAATTACGAAGTCATAAACGGAGTTTCCACCCTCGACCTCACTCCAAAGAGCCTTGAGGAGTGGGAGACGTGGTTTGCCCTTCACCAAACTTCAAAGCATCCGCTGCTCATTGCCGAAACGGACGGCAAAATATCGGGCTATGCCACCCTTTCGCCCTACAGGCAGAAGGAAGCCTACAAGACTACCGCCGAGCTGTCGGTATACATTGCTCCCGAATTCAGGCGGCAGGGGGTGGCTTCGGCGCTTATGGAGGAGATACTGGGGCTTGCCCGTGAGAACGGCTCTCTTCATCTTATCGTCTCGGTCATAACCTCGGGAAATGCAGCCAGCGAGGCTTTGCATAAGAAATTCGGCTTCTCATATTGCGGAACTATCCACGAAGCAGGCTTCAAGCACGGGGAATTTCGGAGCATTGACAATTATGAGCTGCGGCTGTCGGATATATAATACTAATTCCACATCGTTCTATAGACAAGGACGGCAGATAGAATTTCGTCAATCTAGGAAAGCGACTGCAGGAGGGCTTGCCGCCCGGCAAAGGAGCTTGACGACGAGTGACGAAATTATAGCTGTCGTATCTGTCTATAGGTTGATGCGGAATTAGTATAAGCTTCGGGCTGAGTAAATTCCAACTTAAGACTCGCAAAACGCTTAAAGAAGGGGAGGGGTATGGAAATGAAAGCAAAAAACAGCGGCAGGCATTATGTTTTGTCGGCAGTTTCTGCATGGCTTGCTCTTGTGGGTTTATTATGCATAGGCTTAGGAATTATAACTGATTACATAGAGACCCGACAGGTCAGACAGGCATCGGACAATGCTGTGAGATACATTCAGAACAAATATGGAATAACAGCCGAGGTTATAAAGGTTAACGAAAGGCTTTCACCCGACGACGGCAAGCGCCGTATCCAAATGAGCTGCAATGATAAGAGCTTTATAGTCTGCGCCGAGGATATGTGTGACAGTGATTTCGGGAGGGACAGCTATCAGTATGACGATATAGCGGCAGCCTTTGCCGAGAAGATAAGCTCAGAGCTTCAAGGCGGCATTTTTGTGCGGTCACAGGTAGAAAACACCGAAACCTTTGATGACAGAAGCGTGTATTGGGGGACGATCTTGTTTGATACATATTTTGACGGCACAAATCTCGACGAGATAATGAATGAGAATTTCAGCGGCTATCTGACTATGCTGCTGTACGATACAGACCTTTCGGAGCATTCGGAACTCATAAAGTGGCTTTGCGACCACCGCTTTGATCTGGAGCTTGTGTGCCTGGACACTAAGGAGCATATGGAGGAGTTTTCGGGATTTATTTCGTCAAATGTGAATTATTATGGTATCAGCCCCGTGTATTACAAATATTATGCTCCCCATTTAACAGACTATCTAAAAGCGAAAGACGGCGTTATAACTCAGTCGGGTGTGGATATTCGGCTGAAGGCTGCCCATGAATTCAGCTATTGTCGGTTTGAGGACAATGAAGAGAAAGCTTTTCCAAAGACTCCGGAAAATGATGATCTTGGTATGGAGATATCAGAGTATGATGTACTGGGTGAGGTGTATGAACACCGTGTCGATAAGGATATCATAAAGACTCCCATATCTCAGGAGTACTGCTTTAATAATAAAGAGGGCAGGACGTGGATATATTATCCTCTTGACAAGCTTGAAGGGTATAAATTGGAGGATATCGCTCTTGTATACACCCATATAAGTGGTGTTACCAATGATATTATCAGACCGAAGAAATGCGGCGATTATGCTGTGTTTGAATGTCTGCACTCAAATACGGTGCTTTTCTTCAGACTTGTGGATTATCCCGAAAATTAAACTTTCCGAAACGTTCGCATTTTTCCCTTGACAGCATACCGAAAATATGTTAAAATATCCTTGCGAGTAAGCTATGCGGTTGAACTCTTTTTGAGTTAGGAAAGTCCGGGCATCACAGAGCAGGGTAGCTGCTAACGGCAGCCGAGGGCGACCTTAGGGAAAGTGCAACAGAAATATACCGCCCCCTTCGGGGTAAGGGTGGAAAGGTGAGGTAAGAGCTCACCGGAGCGGTGGAGACACCGCTGCCGTGTAAACCCTATCCGATGCAACGTCTATTGGTACGTGTACGTCAATGTCTGCTCGGCAGGCGTACCGTAATGACGGCTAAAGCGTTTCGGCGACGATTCGCTCAGATAGATTTCCGCACACGACAAAACCCGGCTTATCGGCTTAGTCGCATTTTTTTGAATTTGAGGGCGCAGAGGCTTTTTCTGCGCCTTTTTGTTTGCGTTTTTTTGCGGCACTTATTGCAGATCGATTAAATTTGTGATATAATCTGAATAGTGAGATATTTTGGTAATGTTATGAGGGGATAATTTATGAGCGGCTTGACTTTTGAAAAAATGCAGGAAATGCAGAAGAGACTGCAGGAAAAATATTATGATAAATGGGGCGGCTTATCTCCCGATAAGTCTCGTGAAAAGCTTCTTTGGCTGTACGGCGAGCTTGGCGAAGCGGCTGACGTTATCAAGAAAAAGGGCAGCAGTGAAATAATGTCCGATGAAGCTGTGCGGCGGCATTTTATTGAGGAAATGTGCGATGTTCTGATGTATTATAATGATGTTTTGCTGTGCTTCGATATTTCTCCCGAAGAGCTTGAAGAGATCTACTTTGAAAAGCATAACAGTAATATGGGGCGATGGTAATATGGAAGAAAAAACAGAACTTGAAAACGGGAAAATTGTTATAAGAACTGCCGGGCTGTCGGACGCCGAACTGCTTTTGTCCTTGGACAGGCATATAAGCAGATCGGAGCTTGAAAGCATTATCGGGCTTGGACGGGTATTTATTCTTGAGTGCGGCGGCAGCTTTGCGGGGTGGCTCAGATACGGTTTATTCTGGGATAACACGCCCTTTATGAATATGCTTTTTCTCCTTGAGGAATATCGGGGCAGGGGATTTGGAAAAATTATTGTAGAATTTTGGGAGCGGAAAATGGCTGAGTATGGCTATGCCGAGGTAATGACTTCAACCGCTTCCGATGAGTATGCACAGCATTTTTATAACAGGCTGGGTTATTCGACTGTGGGGGGCTTTGCTCCTTCGGGGGACCCTTTTGAGCTGATACTTACGAAGAAAATCTGACGGCTGAAATTATGAGCAGAGGGGAGAATTTTCAATGAACAGGTTATGCGGCTACATAAAAGAGCAGGCGGAGATAAACTTTTTAAATCTTGAAACGGCTTTAAAGACCTATGACAGAAATGCCCTTGTATGCGGTGCGCCGGGGTGGAGATATGCTTATCACGCCATTCATTCGGCGGACAAGTGGTTTTTTAATCCCAATGAATACGAGGAGCCGCCTTTTCATAAGGAGGGTATGGACAACCCCGACAACCCCTGTGATGATATTTTAAGCGACAGTCAGCTCCTTGAGTATCTGAATGATGTGCGGCTGAAAACTCGTGCTTATATTGAGGGGCTTACGGACGATATGCTTTATGAAAAGCCAAGTAATTGCGGGTTTACCCGTTTTGAGCTTGTGCTTTTGCAGTTTCGGCATATTTCATTTCACACGGGTATGATTAACGGGCAGACTGTGGAGCGGACGGGGAGATTTCCCGTTTATTCGGGGGCTGTGATAAGACAGGGGCCTTATGATGAGTGAGTATATTAAGGAGATGTTATAATGACAGGCAAGCAGAAGAAAAAATGGGAAGAGGTTTATTCAAATATGCTGGCAATTACAAGCCTGCAGCCTTGGGAGAAAATTTCCGAAAGCGTTCCGCTGATATACCACAAAAAAGACTGCGACGAGCCTGTGGTTTTCAGTATATGGGGATATTCGTCGGATATCTGCGGTGTTGCCTGCTATTTCAGCTTTCACGATTACCTTTGCGCTATGAAGCGTTTGAAAAGCAAAAATCTTAAAAATGAGCCGATATTTCTTTTGCAGAATATGATACTGGGCTTATGGGGAGATCGTGAAGAGGTGAGCAAGGAGAACAAGGAGCTTATTAAAGAGCTAAGCTTAAAGTTCCGTGGAAAGGGCGGCTGGCTTTTCTTTGAGACATATGCGGAACGCTGTGAGCCTCGTTTTCTGACCTATGAGGAAACGGTGCTTCTTGCGGACGCTCTGGGCAATCTTTGCCTTATGCTGGAAGCGGTTTTCAAAAAAGGTCTTAAAGTTGATTTTGAAAACGGTGAAACGGTGCAGCGCAGTTCCGGTGATGATGGCGTGTGGTATAACGCTGCTGTTGGGTATAAGAATATACAGGAGCTGCTTCCGGTCACTGTTATTTCACAGTCAGAGCAGCTTGACGCTCTTGCGGCAATGCCTGCAGGCAGCAGAACGGTGGAGCTTGACGAACGCTGTATGCCTGTTCCTGCCAGAGATGATAAAACAGGGGTGGCATATTGTCCGCTGCTTATTTCGGCGGCAGACTCAACAAGCGGTGAACCGCTTGTTTTGCGGTATGTATCCTATGATGAGGACAGGGAGGACGCATTGTATGATGTGATCGAAGAGATTGCCGAGAAATTCGGAAAGCCTAAGCAGATAAAGATAAACGATGAGTTTACAAGATGGTCTATCGGAGATTTCTGCGAAAAGGCAGGCATTAAGCTTAACTGTCAGCAGAAGCCTTTGAAGCAGATAGATAAAATTATGTCGGAGGCTTTCAGCGACAGCGGTATCTTTGATGTGCCGACAGAGGAGGAGCCTGAACGGGAAGAAAAAAGCAAGGTCATAAATATTGACAGGAGAAACACTCAGACCCTTGTTATAGCAGTTTCTCTCGGAAAGGGCTGCTACCGTCACATTAAAATTTCGGGGGGCGCAACTCTGGAGGAGCTTCACAGCGTGATACTTGACGCCTTCGGCTTTGAGGACGATCACGCTCACGTATTTTTCCTAAATAACAAGGCGTGGAGCGACGAGGGATATTATTCAAGGTATATTGAGGACGAGGAAAGATTTTCCTGCGATGTCACTCTGTCACAGGCACTTGAAGAAAAGCAGAAGTTTTTGTATATTTTCGATTTCGGCGACGAGTGGCGTTTTCAGTGCAGAGTGCTGAGTATTAAGGGCGAGGCTTGCTCCGAGGCGGAGATAGTCCGCTCGGTGGGGGAGGCACCCGAGCAGTATCCCGATTACGAGGACTTTGAGTGATGACAGATGATATAATTGATAAGATCACAGAGTGCCTTCAAATGGTCTCTGAGGATTTTCGGGGATATTATAATGTTGAGACTGGCGAAATACTTTGGATATCGGAGCTTGGTGGCCTTGGAGAAGAAAAGCTTAACGAGCTTGAGGACAATCCGGATAACTATATTAGTCTGCCAACACGGTATGATATTGACGAATACTCTATGATGGACGAATTTGCATATCAATATCCCGACGCTGTGATAAGTAACAAGCTTCGTGAGGACCTTTGCGGCAGGGGAGCCTTTCGCAGATTTAAGGACAGCGTTTTTCGTTTCGGGATACGTGAAGAGTGGTTTAAGTACCGTGATGAAAAATACAGAGAACTGGCTGAGGAATGGTGTGTAAGAAATGGTCTTGTTAAGCCTCGTACACCGAAAATCCTGCTGACGGCATTTAAAGGTACATCAAGCGAAAAGGTGATCGGCTGCTTTAATGAAGCTTACCGCAGGCTCATTCTTGAGAATGACAAGGTCATCAGTGTAAATCAGCTTATTTCAGAGCTTGAAAATGATAGGTTTGACTATGTGATAAGCTTCGGTCAGAAGCCTGTTATCAAGGATAAGATTTATGTCGAATGTTCGGGCAGGCTGGGAGATACGGAATATGAAACGGATTTTGATATTATAAGGCTTGTTTCGGCTTTGAAGCATAACGAATTTTCGGTTCATATTTCAAATAATGCGGGAACGTCTTACTGCAATAACCTTTATGCCCGGGGACTTAAAATTATCCTTGAGAGGGCTTATAAGGGCAGAATGGTTTTTATTCATATCCCTTTTGAAAAGAACATTTCGGATCTTAATGATTTTTCCGACAGGCTTATCAAAGCAATACAGGAGCTTGAGAAATAAAAAAATCTGCGGCTTTTCCTGCTTGTACGGGGAAAGCCGCATTTGTGTAATGTCATATCTGCACATTCTCAAGATATTTTTTTACGTTTGCGATATAATCCTCCGCTATATCGCTGAGGCGGCTGTGTTTTTTGGTGATGTAGCCTATTTCCATTGTGGCGTTTCGGTTGTTTTCGTCCTCACGGAAGGGAACCGCGATGAATTCCGAGCCGTTAAGCGCCTCGCAGATTATTCCCGAGCAGAGGGTGTAGCCGTTAAGTCCCACCATTAGATTCAGCTGGGTGGCACGATCATTGGCGGTGATGGTACGGGGATAGTCGTTTTCGCTGAGTATCTCCTCAGCCAGAAATACAGAGCTTTGGGCGCCCTGCTCAAAGGACAGGCAGGGATAGTCCCTGAGCTGCTCCAGAGAAATTGACGGCTCCTTTGCAAGGGGGTGGTTTTTCCATAGATAGACATAGGCACGGCAGTTTATCAGGGGGAAAAATTCAAGGTCGTTTTCATTTAAAAGCTTGGCGATCAGCTTGCGGTTGTAGTCGCTTTTGTAGAGTATGCCTATCTCGCTTCTGAGATTGCCTGTGTCGGATATTACCTCAAGGGTCTTGGTCTCCCGAATGGCAAATTCAAAGTTTATGGTGTCGTATTTTTTTACCGTTTCCACGAATGCCTTTACCGCAAAGGAATAATGCTGTGTGGAGACGCCGAATTTGCGCTTGAATGCTCCTCGGGCGGTGTATCTGTCCGTTAATAGCTCGTACTGCTGATAGAGCTGCCTTGCCCGTATGAGAAAATCAGCACCCTCGTTTGTGGATACCACACCCTTGCTTGTGCGGCGGAATATCATTATGCCCAGCTCCTTTTCAAGCTCCTTTACGGCACTTGTAAGTGATGGCTGGGAGACGAAAAGCTCCTCTGCCGATCTGTTCATCGAGCCTGTGTCAGCTATGGTTATGGCATATTTTATCTGCTGCAAGGTCATAATTCGGGTCACTCCTTCGGGGGTGTTTTTTTGTGCAGTTTCACAAATATTATTTTATATAAACAAATGTTCTGAAATATATTGACAAAACGGGTCAAATGTGCTATAATGTGAATGTGATTTGGGTGAGTGGGACGGTTTTTTCTTTTCTGCAATTATAATTATAGCCTGTTTTATTTTTAAAGTCAAGGCTCGTTATAAATATAATCTATAACTGAGTATAGAAAATATGAATTTCACTTATATGAAAAACTGTGCTATAATACATACATAGACCAAAGGAAAGCTTCGAAAGAAAGGAGGGCAGGCAGTATGAAAAATCTTTTATGCTTCGGCGATTCAAATACATACGGCTACGACCCCGAAACAAAGCTGAGATACGATTTCAGCGAGCGCTGGACGGGTATTCTGAGCCGCAGTCTCCTTCCTCTCGGAGTTCATGTGGACGAGGAGGGGCTGTGCGGCAGGACTACGGATTTTGACGATATGTACCGCCCCGGCAGGAAGGGCAGCGATGTTCTTCCTATTCTCCTTGAGAGCCACACTCCCGGGTATGTGATAATTATGCTGGGTACTAACGACTGCAAGAGCTGCTATAAAAACAGCCCCGATGACATTGCGGCAGGAGTTGAAAAGCTGGTAAGGCAGGTCAGGGAATATAACGGGAATGTGAAAATTCTCATTGTCTCGCCCATTCATCTTGCGGAGGGCGTGGGCGAAAAGGGCTATGACGAGGAATTTGACGAAAACTCCGTGAAGGTTTCAAGGGGGCTGAGGGAAGCGTATTTCTCGGTTGCGAAAAGAACGGGCTGCGATTTTCTTGCGGCTTCCGAATTTGCTTCTCCCTCCGCCGCTGACAGGGAACATCTTGACAGGGCAGGTCACAGGCAGCTTGCAAGCGCCATATTCGGAAAAATTCGGGAGGCTGTATAATTGATACAGATTGAAGATCTTTCAAAAACATTTCACACCGCCGCCGGTGAATTTACCGCTCTTTCAGATGTGAATTTAACGGTGAACGATGGTGAGATATTCGGTATAATCGGACTTTCGGGTGCGGGAAAAAGCACGCTGGTCAGGTGTATAAATTATCTTGAGGTGCCCACAAACGGCAGGGTGGTCATTGACGGCGACGAGCTGGGTAAGCTTTCCAAAAAGGAGCTGCTTATCAAAAGACGGAGCATTGGAATGATATTTCAGGGCTTTAATCTTCTGGAGCAGAGGACAGTTTTAAAAAATGTCTGCTTTCCCCTTGAGATAGCCAAAATGCCGAAGAGCGACGCTGTGAAAAGGGCAAGAGAGCTTCTTGCGCTGGTGGGGCTTTCGGACAAGGAAAATTCATATCCCTCTCAGCTTTCGGGCGGGCAGAAGCAGCGTGTTGCCATTGCAAGGGCGCTGGCGGCGGAGACAAAATATCTGCTGTGCGACGAGGCTACAAGTGCACTTGACCCCGACACCACCCGCTCCATTCTCGAGCTTCTGAAAAAGGTGAACAGAGAGCTGGGAGTTACCATAATCGTTATCACCCACGAGATGAAGGTGATAGAAAGCATCTGCGACAGGGCGGCTGTTATTGACGGGGGACGCATTGCCGAGCTGGCGGCGGTAAGCGAGCTTTTCGCTTCTCCGAAGTCGGACATTGCCAGAAAGCTTATCCTTCCATCGGTGAACACTGCAAGCGAGATAAAGGGCGGCAGGGTGATACGAATCACCTTTGACGGGGAAAATTCCTTCAAGCCCACGGTTGCAAATCTTATCCTCACCTGTCAGGCTCCTCTTAACATTCTGAAAGCGGACACGGAGGATATAGGCGGGGTTGCCTGCGGATATATCATTCTCGGGCTGCCCGATGATACGGCTGTTGCCGACAGGGTGATAAGATATCTTGAGGATAATAATATCAGTTACAGCTTCGGCGAAAGTGAGGTGGAAAAGAATGTCTGAGCTTCTCATTAAGCTTTGGGAGTCGGGGACTATTCAGAAGGGCATATGGGAAACGGTTTATATGACTTTTATATCCGCATTCTTTTCCTATCTCATCGGGCTGCCCCTGGGGATCCTGCTTAATGTTACCGACAAGGACGGTATTCACCCTATGCCCTGGTTATACCGCATTTTAAGCATTGCGGTGAACATTTTCAGAAGTATTCCCTTTGTTATTCTGATGGTGGCTATGCTCCCTGTGGCGAAGCTCATTACGGGAACAAGCCTCGGAAACAGGGCTATGATAGTTACGCTTATTATTGCCGCTGCGCCTTATGTGGCGAGAATGGCGGAGTCCTCCTTCAAGGAAGTGGGGGGCGGCGTTATTGAGGCGGCTAAGTCTATGGGCGCTTCGGATATGCGGATAATCTGCAGGGTGCTTATCCCCGAGGCTAAGCCTTCGCTTATTGTGGGCAGCGTTATTTCCCTGGTGACTATTCTCGGCTACTCTGCTATGGCGGGTACTATCGGCGGCGGCGGTCTGGGTATGATAGCTGTAAGCTTCGGTTATCAGAGATTTAACGATGATATTATATGGGTATGCGTTCTGCTTACCATTGTCATTGTGCAGATAATTCAAGAGGTGGGTATGCTTATCGCAAGAAAGACCGACAAGCGTATCAGATAGAAAGGAAACACAGAATGGTACGGAATTTTGAGTCTCTCGTAAGAGCAAATTTCAGGTTCGGGCGAATGCGGCGATGTTGACATTTGCTGTTATCGGAAAAACTAAAATTTGTTATTTATGAAAGGAAATCACTATTATGAAAAATCTTAGAAAAACATTTGCATTTATTTTAACTCTCGCTCTTTCCGCTGCTGTTACGGGCTGCGGCGCTTCGACAGGCAATACGGAAACTCAGACATCTGCTTCGGAAACTCAGAGCGCTGCTTCTGAGTATGCTGAGACAGAGGCAGCTTCAGGTGCTCTTGAAAAAATCGTGGTGGGTGCTACTTCTACTCCTCACGGAGAGATACTTGAGCAGGTAAAGGACGATCTTGCAGCGGCAGGCTATGAGCTTGAGATAGTTATTTTTGATGACTATGTACTGCCAAACACTTCTCTTAATGAAGGCTCTCTGGACGCTAACTATTTCCAGCACACACCTTATCTGAACAGCTTTAACGAGGCTAACGGAACGGATATTGTTTCCGCCGCTTCTATCCACTATGAGCCTTTCGGACTTTACGGAAATGGTGTTGCGTCCGTATCGGAGGTTCCCGAGGGTGCGACCATCATTATCCCTGCGGACGACAGCAATGAGACAAGAGCGCTGCTCCTTCTCGAGCAGGAAGATCTTATCAGTCTTCCCGAGGGGGCAAATGCGGTTGACGGCGTTACTACTCTTGACATTGTGGACAACAAGGGTTACAATATAATTACCGTTCAGGCTGACACCGTTGCGGCTCAGTTCGGAAACAGCGACACAGGCTCTCTGGCAGTCATCAACGGAAACTATGCTCTTGCGGCAGGTCTTAACATTGCCGACGCTCTGGCTGTTGAGGACGCTTCGGGCAGTGCCGCTCAGACCTATGCTAACATCATTGCCGTAAGAAAGGGCGATGAAACAAGTCCCAAGACTGCCGCTCTTGTGGGTGCCCTCAAGACCGATAAGGTTAAGAAGTACATTGAGGACACTTACAACGGCGCTGTTGTGGCTATATTCTGATATGCCCCGATGCATTAAAATAATTTGCCTGACCCTGTGGGAATGCTCCGACAGGGTCGGGAGCTTTTTGTTTATTGAAAAAATTTTTCAAGGTGGTTTTTTGTGAAGAAAAATCCTTTATCCCTGTTATTTCTGCAATGCTTCTTATGCTTTCGGGCTGCGAGCTTTACGGCATTACAGCTGATACTAATTCCGCATCAACCTATAGACAGATACGACAGCTATAATTTCGTCACTAGTCGTCAAGCTCCTTTGCCGGGCGGCAAGCCCGCCTGCAGTCGCTTTCCTAGATTGACGAAATTCTATCTGCCGTCCTTGTCTATAGAACGATGTGGAATTAGTATGAAAATATCTTTTCGGACGGGTTTAATGGCTGATTTATGTTAGATAACGTGGCGGTATTTCTTTGACAGAGTGGAAGATTTAGCAAAAAATAGGAAAGGATTTACAGTGATATTTGGCTAATATGTATAAATTCGCTAAAACTATATAAAACCTATTGACATAGTAGGAATAACGTGATATAATATCAGTAGTCTCAGGGGAGACGGTAATCCTTATTTTTACGGAGCTGATAATATGAATTTTAACACCGCTCTGCTTCATCAGAGCTTTGACGGAGAAAAGTCCACAGGCTCGACCCTTGCTCCAATATTCCAGTCAAGCGCTTTCGCTCACGAATCGGCGGAAAAGCTTGAGGCGGTATTCAACAACAAGGCTCCCGGTTTTGCTTACACCAGGATAAGCAATCCTACCGTTGACTCCTTCGAAAAGCGCATTGCCGCATTGGAAAAGGGTATCGGCGCGGTTGCCTGTTCCTCGGGCATGGCGGCGGTCACCATGTCGCTTTTGAACATTTTAGAGTCGGGTGACGAGCTGATTGCAGGCTCGGCTCTGTTCGGAGGTACCATTGACCTTTTCTGTGACCTTGAGGCTTTCGGCATAAAGACCGTTTTCGCCGACGAGGTGACGGCGGAAAGCGTGGAAAGGCTTGCTACAGACAGGACAAAGGCTGTATTTACCGAGCTTATCGGAAATCCCAAGCTTAATGTTACGGACATAAAAGCAGTTTCCGAGGCGGCTCACAAACGGGGTATTCCCCTTATTATCGACAGCACCACCGCAACGCCTTATCTTATAAATCCCTTTGATTTCGGGGCGGACATTGTTATCCACTCCTCTTCAAAATACATAAACGGCAGCGGAAACTCCATCAGCGGCGTGATAATCGACAGCGGCAGCTTTAAGTGGGACCCGAAGCGATACAGGGGATTTGAGGAATATAAGAAATTCGGAAAATTTGCTTATCTTGCTAAGCTTCGAAACGGCATATGGAGAAATGCGGGTGCCTGTCTTGCGCCGATGAACGCATATCTCAATTCCATAGGGCTTGAAACCTTAGGACTTCGAATGGAAAGGCTTTGCTTTAATGCAAAAAAGCTTGCGGAGTTTTTTGAGGCGGACGGAAGAGTTACGGTAAATTATCCCGCTCTTGAGTCAAATCCCTATCACCGGCTTACGGAGAGGGAGCTTAAAGGAATGGGCGGCGCTATAATCACCATTCGGGCAGGCAGCAAGGAAAAGGCATTTAAGCTTATAAACAGTCTTAAATATGCCTGCATAGCTACCAACATCGGAGATGTGAGAACTCTTGTTATCCACCCTGCAAGTACCATTTACACTCACAGCACCATAGAGCAGCAGGTGAATGCGGGAGTTTATGAGGACACCATTCGCATAAGCGTGGGCATTGAGGATATTGACGATCTAATTGCCGATTTCAGGCAGGCTATTGATAAAACGGAGGTTATTTAATATGGCAGTGGATTATGCAACTCTTAAAAAAGGCGGATTTATGCGCCAGAAGCAAAAGAATAATTTCTCGCTGAGACTTCGTGTTGTGGGCGGAAACGTTACGGCGGTTCAGCTTGCGAAAATTGCCGAGGTAGCGGAGAAATACGGTGACGGTCACGTTCATCTTACTTCCCGCCAGAGCGTTGAGATACCCTTTATCAAGCTTGACGACATTGACGAGGTAAAGGCGGCGCTTGCAGAGGGCGGAGTTGAGCCCGGAGTATGCGGTCCGAGAGTAAGAACGGTCACTGCCTGTCAGGGTGAGGCTATTTGTCCCTCGGGTTGTATTGATACCTACGCTCTTGCAAAGGAGCTTGATGAAAGATATTTCGCAAGGGAGCTTCCCCACAAGTTCAAATTCGGAATTACGGGCTGTCAGAACAACTGCCTTAAAGCAGAGGAAAACGACCTGGGCATCAAGGGCGGTATCAAGGTAAAATGGCGTGAAAGCGACTGCATTAACTGCGGCGTTTGCGAAAAAGCCTGCCGTGTGGGTGCGATAGAGATAAAGGACGGAAAGATTTCCGTTGATGAAGCTAAGTGCAATTTCTGTGGAAGATGTGTCAAAGCCTGTCCCACCGACGCATGGGATACTGTTCACGGATATATCGTTTCCTTTGGCGGACTTTTCGGAAACAGCATAAGCAAGGGCGAGGCTGTTATCCCCTTCATTGAGGACAAGGAAAAGCTTCTGAAAATATGCGACACTGCTATTGAGTTTTTCGGGGAAAATGCAAATCCCGGAGAGAGGTTCAAGTTCACCCTTGACAGGGTAGGCAGAGATAAATTTGAAAAGAAAATTCTGGAGGTTTACAATGGCTGAGATAGATTTTAACATTGACGATAATGTGGATATTACCGATGTGGTCTGCCCCACAACTTTTGTAAAGGCAAAGGTGGCTCTTGAGGAGCTTGACGACGGACAGATACTTGCGGTTAAGATGAATGACGGTGAGCCTGTTCAGAACGTTCCCAGAAGCATTAAGGAAGAGGGTCATCAGATACTAAAGCTCATCAACAACGAGGACGGCACCTACACTCTCATTGTAAAAAAGGTCGGTGACTGAGATGGCGGTTCGGGTAAGTACAGATACCTTTGAGAAAGAGGTAATAAATGCGGGCGGGGCTGTTATTGCGGATTTTTATTCCGACAGCTGTGTTCCCTGCAAAAGGCTTTCTCCCGTTCTTGCGGAAATTGAAGAAGAGCAGGGTGACAAGGTCAAGCTTGTTAAGGTAAACATCAATTTTGACACTGAGCTTGCGGAAAAATACGGTGTTATGTCCGTTCCCACACTCATATTCTTTGGGGACGGAGAGGAAAGATCCCGCATAAGCGGTGCGGTGAAAAAATCCGAGATACTTTCGGAAATAGAAAAAATCTGATCATAATATAAGGAGAAAAATGCTATGAATATCACAGTTGCAGGAGAGAAAAAAGAGGTAAAGGACGGTCTTACCGTTGCACAGCTGGTTATTGACGAAAAGGTGGAGACTCCCGAATACGTTACCGTTACAATAAACGATGAATTTGTTGAGAGCGGCGCTTTTGAAAGCACCGTTTTAAAGGACGGGGACAGTGTTGAGTTTCTGTATTTTATGGGCGGAGGTTCCCTTTGATAAAACCCGTAACTTTTGAGAAAGGATAGATATAAATGGCATTTACAAACGAACAGCTTGAAAGATATTCCCGTCACATAATCCTCAAAGAGGTGGGTGCAAAGGGACAGAAAAAGCTTCTTAATGCAAAGGTTCTCATTATCGGTGCGGGAGGTCTGGGCGCTCCTGCGGCAATGTATCTTGCGGCGGCGGGAGTTGGCACTATCGGTATCGCAGACGCTGACGAGGTCGATCTTTCAAATCTCCAGCGGCAGATAATCCATTCCACCGCCGATATCGGCAAGGCTAAGGTGCAGTCCGCTAAGGAAACTATGGAGGCTATAAACCCCGATGTTACGGTGAAAACCTACCGCACCTTCGTTACAAGCGAGAACATTTCCGAGCTTATTGCGGACTATGATTTCATCATTGACGGCACGGACAATTTCCCTGCAAAGTTTCTTATAAACGATGCCTGCGTTATGGCGAAAAAGCCATTCTCCCATGCAGGAATTATTCGATTCAAGGGTCAGCTTATGACCTATGTTCCGGGACAGGGTCCATGCTACCGCTGTGTTTTCAAAAATCCACCTCCAAAGGACGCTGTTCCCACCTGCAAGCAGGCAGGCGTTATCGGTGCAATGGGCGGCGTTATCGGCAGCTTGCAGGCTATGGAGGCTGTTAAATACATTATCGGTCAGGGCGAGCTTCTTACGGGATATCTGCTTACCTATGACGCCCTTACAATGGAATTTCGCAAGGTAAAGCTCCCTTCGGACACTTCAAAGTGCGCTGTCTGCGGCGAGCATCCCACAATTACGGAGCTTATCGATTACGAGCAGCATGAATGCGACGGCGTTCATCTTACCAACGAGGACTGATTTAAAATGATAACCTTAAAAAGAGCCGATTTTGATACAATTCTCAGGCACGCGGAAAGCGTTCTTCCCGAGGAAGCCTGCGGACTTATTGCGGGGGAGATAACCGAAGGCGGAAAAACGATAAAAAAGGTCTATATCCTTACGAACATCGACCACTCCAACGAGCATTTTTCCCTTGACCCCAAGGAGCAGCTGGCGGCGGTGAAGGATATGCGTGCAAATGGGCTTGTTCCTCTGGGCAACTGGCATTCCCACCCCGAGTCTCCCTCCCGTCCCTCCGAGGAGGACAAGCGCCTTGCCTATGACAGCAAGGCAAGCTATCTTATCCTTTCTCTGATGGACAGGAATGCCCCTGTTCTCAACTCCTTTAAGATAACGGGGGATAATGCGGAGAATGAGGGTATAATAATTACAGACTGATTTTTTTGGAGAATAGCAAAATGATTTATGATACCATAATAATCGGAAGCGGATCGGCAGGTCTTTCGGCGGCTATATATGCCTCACGTTCGGAAATGGATTTTATCGTTATCGAGAAAATTTTTATGGGCACGGGTCAGATAGCCGAGAGCGAACGGGTGGATAATTATCCCGGGCTTTACGGCGAAAACGGATATGATCTGGGCGAGAAATTCCGAAGTCACGCCGAGACTCTGGGAGCAAGATTTATCGAGGGCGAGGTAACGAAAATATCTCCCGCAAAGGGCATATACACCGTTTATCTGCAGGACGGCAGCGAGTTTGAGACAAAGACTGTCATCTTTGCCGCAGGAGCTTCTCACCGAAAGCTTGGGATAAAGGGCGAGGAAGAGCTGTCGGGCAGGGGAGTTTCCTACTGCGCCGTATGCGACGGAGCTTTTTATAAAAACAAGGTGGCTGCTGTTGTGGGCGGCGGAGATACGGCTCTGGGAGATGCTCTTTATCTTTCAAAGATAGCGAGCAAGGTTTATCTTATTCACAGAAGAGATGAATTTCGTGCAAACAAGTCCCTTTGCAGTAAGGTGGCTGAGACTGAAAATATCGAAACGGTGATGAATGCCGTTCCTGTGGAGATATTCGGCGACAAACGTGTGGAGGGTATCAGGATAAACCATAACGGCAGGGAAGAAGCTCTTGAAGTAAACGGAGTATTTGTGGCTGTGGGAACTGTTCCTGGCAGCGAGCCATTAAGCGGCGTTGTTAATATGGACAGCGGCGGGTATATCATTGCAGGGGAGGACTGCATTACCTCCGATAAGGGCATTTTCGCCGCAGGAGATGTGCGCACAAAGCCGCTCAGGCAGGTCGTTACCGCTGCTGCTGACGGCGCAAACAGCATTTACTCCGCAGAAAAATATATCTCACAGCTTTCAGTGAGGAAATAAAGCTGTAGCTTTGGTCGCTTTCCACGTTAAACGATAAAACTGTTGAGGTGAAAGAAATGCTCGTCACAACAAAAGGAAGATATGCTCTGCAGGTAATGATAGATCTGGCGGAGCATTACAGCGGCAAGTGCATACCCGTCAAGGACATTGCAGGGCGGCAGGAGCTGTCAATAAAATATCTTGAGCAGATTATGCCTGTTCTCACCAAAGGTGACCTTGTTTTCGGTGTTCACGGAAAAAACGGCGGATATATGCTTAAAAGACCTCCCGAAAATTACAGCGTGGGGGAGATACTCCGTGTTGCGGAGGGCGATCTTGTTCCCGTGTCATCTTTGAAGGAAAATAATCCTTCTCAGGATAACAGGACTATGAAGATGTGGGAGGATTTCTACAAGCTCACAAATGATTACTTTGACAGCATTTCCATTGCAAGCCTTATCCACAACGGCGGAGATTACGATTATATAATATGAGAATAAAATATCCCGTCAGACCCTTGAGCCTGACGGGATATCTCTTTAACTTGATTATTCTTTTACAGAGCCGTTTACAAGACCTGCATAGATCTGCTTCTGGAGTGTGAGGAAGATGACCAGAGCAGGAATGATACAGATCACGATACCTGCAAAGATTATCTCCCATTTAGCTCCGTAGGGACCCATAAAGCGGTAGAGCGATGTGGAGACCACTGACAGCTCTTCGCTGGGCATATAAAGCTGGGGAGTGTAGAAGTCGTTGTAAATGCTGATTACCTTGATGATAAGAACTGTTGCGATAGCGGGTTTAAGCAGGGGAAGGATTATCTTGAAGAAAACCGTAAAATAGTTTGCTCCGTCAATGATGGCGCTCTCGTCAAGGGAGTAGGAGATGTTGTCCAGAAACTGCATAAAGATGTAGATGGAAACAATATCCGTACCGATGTAGAGGATTATGGGAGCTGCCATAGTGCCCACAAGGTGGAAATTGTTCATAATGCGGTAAACCGTTACCTGCATAGAGATAGCAGGGAAAAGCGTGGCAAGCAGGAACGCTGCCTTGAGGACCTTGCCGAGAACAGTCTTGAAACGCTGGAGAACATAGGCAGTCATTGTACCTACGATTATCGTTCCCGTACAGGATATCACTATGATTATCGCTGTGTTTTTCAGACCTAAAAGAACCTTGCCGTCAATGAAAGCGGTTTTGTAGTTTGACCATTCAAACTTTGTGGGAAGTGCAAAAACATTGGAAGAAAGGAACTCCGTATTGTTCTTGAAGGAGCCTAAAAATACCACCACAAGGGGAATGAAAACCACAAGGCAGGCAATGACGAGAATAGCATATTTCAGGACGGTAAAAAGCTTCGGGACAAAGCTATAGCTGTCATTTTTTATCACTGCTTCAGCCATTTTACTTATCCTCCTTGAGAACCAGCTTTTGGATTATGGTGACGACCACTATGATGAGGAACAGCACCACAGCCATTGCCGAGGCAAGCCCGACTTTCTGGAACTTGAATGCCGTTTCTGTGGTCTGGATAACGAATGTACTTGAACCGAACCGTCCGCCTGTAACGATAAAAGGAATTTCGTAAACGCTTATGGCACCCTTGACCGCAAGTATCATCTGGAGAAGGATAATGGGTCTGATACCGGGAGCGATTATGTAGCGGAAAACCTGGAAGCGGTTTGCGCCGTCAAGATCTGCGGCTTCGTAAATATCGGGGGAGATGGACTGTATCGCACCGATGAACATTACGATATCAAATCCGATGTATCTCCATATGGAAACGAACACGAGGCAGATGTTGACAAGCCCCTCTGTGGAGAGGAATTTTACGGGGTCTCCTCCGAAAAGTGTAATGATGGAGTTGAGAGTTCCGTCGGTATTGGTTATGCCGTCGCCCTTCTGGAAAAATCTGCGGAAAATAAGTGCCACCGCAACAGTATTGATCATATAGGGAAAGAACACAACTCCCTTAAAGAAATTGGAAAATCTGATCTTTGAGCAGAGTATCGTTGCAAGAAACAGAGCAAGTCCAAGCTGTATAAAGGAGCCGAAAAGGTAGTAAATACTGTTTTTGAAGGCTGCAAAATATTCCGGTGTGGTAAATACTGTCTTGTAATTTTCGAGCCCCACGAACTTGACGTTTACACCGAACTGGTCTCTTTCCTCAAAGCTGAACTTGACCATTTCTGCAGCGGGAATGTAGGTGAAGACTACAAGAAGCAGTGTGGGAATAAGCAGGAAAAGACAGACTGTTATCATCTTTTCGATATAAGCCTTTGAGAGCTTGTTTCTTGGAGCAAGACGCTCGGGCGTATTAGTTTTTTTAGTCAAAGCATATCCCTCGTTTTCGGGTTATTTTCGTGTTTGATGTGAACATAGCTCATACCCGGTGGTATGAATATACCGTATCATTCTGCGGTGTGAAGATGCACCGCAGAAAAATACAGTATTGTGGAGAGAAAGAAAAATTTAAAGAAGGAAGCGTGGATTAAAAATTAGCCGAGAATAGAATCTCTGGAAGCAGCCCAGGCAGCGTTAACGTCAGCAGCGATCTTGTCATATTCCTCTCTGCCCTGACCGTTGAATGCAGCCTCAGCCATTCTGAACTTGTAGTTTGTGGAAGCGTCGCCCCAAGGATCAACCTCGGAAGCCTTAGCTATCTCGTCCCACTTGCCGATGAGGTCAGCAGGAGTGGGGTTCTCAACGAAGAGCTGTACGCCCAGCTCGTCAAAGGAGGAAAGGGTCTCAGGCATTGCAGCTCCCTTGAGACCGGAGATCTCGCCCTCGTTCTGAGCAAATCCTGAATCTGTGCAGAACCATTCTGCATAAGCCATAGCAGCGTCAAGGTTTGAGGAATTCTTGTTAACGCTCATCATATAGTCGTTGGAAGAAACGGAATAGATCTTGCCGTCAATGCTGTTGGGGAAGGGCATATATCCGACATCGGCAGGATCTGCGCCTACCTGAACAGCAGCCTCCTGGAACTGGCTGATAGCCCAGGAACCGAGAACCATTGTAGCGATCTTGCCCTGTGCGAATGCGGGCTTGCAGCCCTCCCAGTCAGTTGTCATAGGATCTTCCTCGTGGAGAGTGGGATCGGCATAGATGTCAAAAAGTGTGCCGTAAACAGCGTCATAGGGGCTGCCCTTTGAGAAGAGATCGTTCTTTTCGGTAAGGAGCTTGGTGTTGTAATCGGGATCGCCGGAAGCACCTACTACGAGAGACTGCCACTGAGTAATACACCAGCTTGCGTTATAGTTGGTGTAGTAGGGTATAGCGTCGGTGTTCTGTTCGATCTGCTTGAGGCAGGAGAGGAACTCCTCTGTAGTTGTGGGGAGAGTTGTAATTCCTGCGTCAGCCCATACCTTCTTGTTGTAGAGGATACCCGAAGCTGTACCGCCTGTAGGAAGTGCATAAACCTGACCGTCAACGCTGTAGTTTTCCAGCCAGTAGTATTTCTGAGAAAGCTCGTCATAGGAGCCGAAGGGAGCGAAGAAGTTGGGAAGATCTGCCTGCTTGAGAGCCTGAGGAGTCATAACAACATCACCGTAGTTGTCGGACTGCATCATTGTAGCGATGTCATCTGCATAGTTTGTAAAGGACTGATACTCAACTGTTACATTAGGATAAAGAGCGTTGAAGCCTTCGGTGAGCTTAGCCATTGTGCCGTCCTGATCTCTGTCGGTGCGGTGGTGAAGTACCTTGATGGTGCCGCTCAGCTCTCCTGTGCTCTCGCCTGCGGGAGCAGCATCGCCGTTACCGGGAGCAGCATCGCCGTTATCGGCAGCAGCTGTTTCGCCGCCTGCAGCAGCGGTAGTCTCGCCTGCGGGAGCGCTTGTTGTCTCGCCGCCCTGGTTTGCACTGCCTCCGCAAGCGGTAAGAACTGTTCCTGCCATTACAACTGCGGCGCACATAGCTGCCGTTCTCTTAAACTTTGTGTTCATTTTAATGACCTCCATTAAAAATTTAGCATTGTGTGTTATTCATTGCCTGTGGTTTTCTGCGATAGTTTCATTATAGATAATTTCAGTGATAAGTCAAGCAAAAAACTAAATAGCGGCATTTCACACAGCAGGATTTTGTTAGCTTTGTAAATATTTCACAAACATAAGAAAATTATCACAAATATTTGTTTGTAATAACAAATATAGAACACTCTAATTGTGAATTATGACCGAATAAATTAACATCTTTTTTGAAAATATAAATTTTTGACATAATAAGAAAACGATTGCACGTCCTGTATTTATATTCAAGAAATATTATATTCACATAAAGTTAAGAAATTAAAACTAAATTAGTCTTGAGAATAGGCTAACAAAATGAAAACACGGCAAATTTTAGCCTGAAAAACGTTTACTAAATTAAGCTAAAAATAGTGCTTGAAAAGTTCGGGATAATATGCTAAAATTAGTTTGTAAATTTACTCTGAGACAGCGCGCGGGAGGCGAAAAAACTTGGCAAAAAGCGTAACTATGCGTGATATAGCGGCAAAGCTGGGAATAAGCGTGGTATCGGTGTCAAAAGCGTTTTCGGGGCAGAGCGGCGTCAGCGAGGAGCTGAGGCAGAAAATACTCAGGACCGCCGAAATAATGGGCTATAAATATGGTACCGAAGCGAAAAAGAAAAAGACCCTCAGCGGAAATATCGGTATCATCGTAGCCGAGCGGTATATGTCGGAAAACTCCTTTTACTTTAAATTTATGCGTGGCATATCCACAGCTCTCCAGCAGCGCAAGCATTACGCATTTTTCCATACTCTCACCTCGGGCAACGAGGAAAAAGCGGTGCTCCCCGATATTTTTTTTCACCAGAGGGTAGACGGTATTATTATCTTAGGACAGATATCCGATAAATATATAAACGCCGTTTTAAACACCAAAATTCCCGTGGTGTTCCTTGATTTTTACAATCAGCTCACCGCCGAGAGCTGTGTGGTAGGCGACAGCTTCTATGCGACCTACGAGCTTACCAATTACCTTATCGACAACGGTCATCGTGAGATAGCCTTTGTGGGCAATATCCACGCCACCAGCAGTATCCAGGACAGATATTTAGGCTATGCCAAATCCCTTATCGAGCATAATATCCGCCTTTCGGACTACTATATCATAAGCGACAGAAATGCGGAAACAGGCGAATTTATCCCCCTTGAGCTGCCCATAGTAATGCCCACCGCCTTTGTCTGCAACTGTGACGAGACAGCAAGCAGACTTATTGCACTGCTTGCCGAAAAGGGCTATCGTGTACCCGATGATATTTCTGTAACAGGCTTTGACAATTCGGTCTACAGCAGCATAACCGTCCCCAACATCACCACCTTTGAGGTAAATACGGAAAAAATGTCAACCATAGCCGTAGACGCCCTGCTTTCAAAGATAAAGACCCCCTCCGAGCAGATAGGAATGATACAGGTCAAGGGAAAGATAATCTTCAAGGACACTGTTGCGTCACTGAATTTTAAATAAAAAATTCCGCCTCAATACAGCACATAAAGCCGTATTGAGGCGGATATTTTATCACATATTTATTCCTGCGGCATAGCCCGTAGAAAAAGCTATCTGTAAATTAAAGCCACCCGTGTAAGCGTCAACATCAATGACCTCTCCCGCAAAATAAAGCCCCTTGACTATCTTTGACTCCATAGTTTTGGGATTTATCTCGCTGACATTCACGCCGCCTCCCGTAACGATAGCCTCGTCAATGGAACGAAAATCCTTGATAGTCACCGTCAGATTTTTAAGCAGATGTAAAAGCTCCGTCCGTTCTTTCTTTGATATCTGATTGACCTTCTTTTCGCCGGGGATGCCCGAAAGCCTTACAATAACGGGAATAAGCTTTGCGGGCAAAAGCTTTCCCAGACTGTTGATAAAATCCCTGTTGGCATTTTCGGCGAAATCCCTTTGCAGCCTGCTGTCAAGAGTTTTTTCGTCTAAAGCGGGCTTTAAGTCGATAATAAGCCTGTATCTGCCCCGCTCCATTTTCCGTATATGCCCCGAAGCGGATAATACCAGAGGTCCCGACACTCCGAAATGGGTAAACAGCATTTCTCCCATTTCCGAGAAAAGCTTTTTGCCGTCAGAGCTGTCCAGAAGAGTGAGGGTAACATTTTTCAGGGAAAGCCCCATAGCCTCCCTGCACCAATCCTCCTCGCTCACCATAGGAACAAGTGAGGGACGAAGGGGAATGACCTTGTGACCAAGCTCCTTTGCGAACCGATAACCGTCCCCGTCCGAACCCGTTTTCGGATAGGAGCGTCCCCCCGAAGCGATAAGCACCGAATTTGCGTGATAAGCCGCACCATCGGCAGCAACTCCCGTAACAGCGCCGTTTTCCGTAATAATTCTCGTGACTTTTGCATTTTTGACGGTTATCCTGTCCGACCGCTCCTTGATAGCCCTCTCGAAAGCGATAACAATATCCTCCGCCCTGTCGCTTACGGGAAATACTCTGTTGCCCCGTTCTGTTTTAAGGGGAACGCCAAGATTTTCAAAAAAGCTCATAGTGTCCGAGCAGTCAAATGCGGCATAGGAGGAATAGAGAAATCTGCCGTTGCAGGGAATATTTGCAAAAAAATCCTCTTTGATGCAGTTATTCGTAACATTGCAGCGACCCTTTCCCGTAATGAGGAGCTTTTTACCCACACGTGGATTTTTCTCAAAAAGGATAACGGATTTTCCGTAATCTGCTGCCGTCACCGCCGCCATAAGCCCCGCAGCGCCGCCGCCTATAATAATGCAGTCTGCCATAAAAAATGCTGCCTTTCGAATTTATTTTGTAATTTCCGAGCCTTCCGTCAGAGGAGCCTTGCAGTAGCTGCACCTTTTGCCCTCTGCACTTCCGGTCACCCTGTTAGATGCGCCGCAGCTCCTGCAGGTAACGAACCGATAGCCGTTAATGAGCCTCAGTCCGCCCTTGTCCCGGGATAAAATTTTTACCCTGCCCTCAGCTCTGTCAATGTAAATATTGTTCAGATAATCCTTGTCAATAAGCTCCTCAAGCTCTCTCACAGCCTGCTCAAGAGGAATGTTCATAGTCCTTGCGATATCCGAAAGCACCGATTCGGGCTTGTCCGCAAGGCACATAGCATAGACCTCTGCACGATTCCGAAGCTTTCTCTTGTGCTTGGAGGAAAGTATCATAGCAATGCCGATACCGAGACAAGCGCAGCCGAACGGAACATTATCTCTGTGTTCCACTCTTGCGGCGCTGGCAAATATTCCAAGCACGCAGAAAGCCGACCACAGCACACCAACCGTCATAAGAGCCTTTTCAAAAAATAACCCGATAAGCTTTTTCATCTCACCACTCCCGAATTATAAGCTAAAATCCTTGTCATCGGTTTTTTCGTAGACCTCGTATCTCTCCCAAATTTCCTCAAGCCGCTCGAAATTCTTGGAAACATACTCCTGCTTTCTCATACCCACCGCCGAGATAAGTGCATTTATAAGGCTCATAGGAGCCACAAGTGAATCCGCAAAGGAAGCCATATCGCTGTGTGCCAGCAGCAGATGATCCGCATACTGAGCCAGAGGAGAAGCCTTGCTGTCGGTAATTGCAATGACCCTTGCGCCGTTCTCGTGAGCGTATCTGAATGCTTTAACGGTGTGCTTTGAATATCTGGGGAAGCTTACGCCTATCATAATGTCCCCCTCGCCGATACCGAGAATTTGCTCGAACATTTCGCTTGTACTTGTGGTGTGGATAATTTTAACGTTGTCAAACATAATGTTAAAGTAGAAAACGATAAAACGAGCCAGCACCGAAGCCGACCTTGCACCGATAACGTAAATGTTCTTAGCGGCAACAAGAGCATCAACAGTAGTGTAGAAGCTGTCCTTGTCAATTTCCTCAAGAGTCTTTCTTATCTGCTCGATGTCGAAATTCAGAACTCTGTTAAGAACGTCCTCGCCTGCAAGCTGATCGTTCATCACATTCATACGCTGAACGGTGGTAAGCTTGTTGCTGGTAAATTCCTTCAAAGCCTTCTGCATTTCGGGATAGCCCTCAAAGCCCAGCTCCGTAGCGAAGCGTACAACGGTAGATTCGCTGACGCCCACGATATTTCCCAGCTTTGAAGCAGTCATAAAAGCCGCCTTGTCGTAGTGACCGAGAATGTATTCGGCGATTTTCTTGTGACCCTTGGATAATTTCGGAAGTCTTTCCGTAAGCATAGCAGGCAGATTATTCTGCATATTAAGCCCCTCTTTCAATTCATTTTTTATGATATATATTATTCATCCCAAAGGGAATTTTGAAGCGATAAAATTTCCTTTCTCCGCATTTGGGTGGCAATGTCATCGGTAATATAAACATCATTTGAAAGGATAATAACATCACCCTCACGACAGTCCTTGACCATATCCGAGGAAACGGTAAATTCTCCGCTGTCGCCCGAAATGACCGCCATATCACCTTGCACCTTTTCAAGAATAAGCATTATGAACCGCCTCCCTGTTTAGAAACATACAGCCTTTCGCCGTCGGAATAAACGGAAACAGCACCGCAAAGGTCTGTTCGGTAAATGCTGCCCGTGTATTTCTCCAGCCTGTCCAGCGTCTCCTCGTGAGGGTGACCGTAGGAATTGCCCTCGCCGCAGGAGATAACGCAAAGCCTCGGCGTAATTTTCTCAAGCAACTTATCCGAAGATGAGGACGAGCTTCCGTGATGCCCTGCCTTGTACGCCGTAACATCAATATCCTGTCCGCTTTTTATCAGCGCCTTTTCCCCGTCCTCGGAGAGATCCCCCGTAAATAGCCAGGAAATGCGGTTGTAGTCAATTCTCACGCAAACGGAGTAATCATTCAGGTCATCAAACTCTGCCCCGTCAACGGGAGCAAGAATGGTCATGGTCACAGGCAGACCGCCAATTTCCGCAATGTCATAAACCGTTCCCGCCTTAGCCGCAGTCAGCTTCATACCGCCGTTTTTCACAGCCTTGAGAAAATTCTCATAAACCTTAGTGGTGGGGACCATATTATCGGGCAGCTTCGGAACAATTATCTTCTCAGCCCCAATTTCCGATACCACCTCCGCCATACCGCCGATGTGGTCTGAATGAGGGTGAGTGGCAATGATGTAATCAAGTCTCGTAATGCCCCTGTCCTTCAGATAGGAAACCACCTTGCCGCCGTATTCCTTCTCGCCTGCATCAATAAGAACGCTTTTCCCACCTGCCAAAATGAGGATACTGTCCCCCTGCCCAACGTCAATAACGTGAACCGCAAAATCCCTCGCCTCATCGGGAACAGTTCCCCCATCGGGCATATCGGGGGGCGTAAAACCAATTGCCTGCTGAACATCACCAAGCGACACCCACCCCGTCTCAATGAGAACGCCGAGACAAATGCCCACGCACATTACCATAATGAGCAAGGCGGTGGGAAGTATTTTAAGAAGCCTGCTTACCGACCCCGTCTTTTTTCCTTTTGCCATCTGTCATTCCTGCCTTTTGAACGGGTATTGTTTCTGCCCGAAGGTTTTGATTTCGCCGCTTTTTCTCTCAGATAAGCATTGTACTGCTCGTCGGGACGAACAAGACATTCCTTTCCGTTGCCGATAAGGTCGGTGCGGTGCGCCTTGATAAGCGCCTCAATGCATTTTCTCTGATTTTGGGGACGAAAATATTGAAGCAGCGCCCTCTGCATACCCTTTTCCTCAGCCGTTCTCGGAACATACACCTTTTTCATTGTGTAAGGGTCAAGCCCCGTGTAAAACATACAGGTGGAAATAGTTCCGGGAGTGGGATAAAAATCCTGCACCTGCTCGGGGCGCATTTTAAGGCTCTTGAGAAAAAGCGCCAGCTCCACCGCCTCATTCAGCGTGCTTCCGGGGTGAGAGGACATAAGATAGGGAACAAGATACTGCTCCTTGCCGATCTTCCCCGTCATTCTGTAAAACTTGTCCTGGAACTTTTTATAAGCCTCAATATGCGGCTTGCCCATCATATCAAGCACCGCCGCCGAACAATGCTCGGGAGCGACTTTAAGCTGACCGCTCACGTGATGCTCTATAAGCTCACGCATAAACTCCTCGTTCTTATCCTCAATCAGATAATCATATCGAATACCGCTTCTGATAAATACCTTTTTAACGCCCTTTATCTTCCGAATTTCACGAAGGATATCAAGATACTCGGTGTGATCCACCTCAAGATTTTTGCATGGCTCGGGCGCAAGACATTTTCTTCCCTTGCAAAGCCCATTTGTCAGCTGATGAGTGCAGGAGGGCGCACGGAAATTTGCCGTAGGACCTCCCACATCGTGAATATACCCCTTGAAATTCGGCAGCTTTGTCAAAAGCTCCGCTTCCCTGAGAATACTCTCCTTGCTTCTCACCGAAATTCTCCGTCCCTGATGCAGAGCAATGGAGCAGAAATTGCAGTTACCGAAGCACCCCCTGTTGTGGGTAATGGAAAACTCCACCTCCTGTATCCCGGGGACGCCGCCCTCCTTCTCGTAAATCGGGTGATAAGTCCGCATATAAGGCAGCTCATAAACGTGGTCAAGCTCTGGAGTGGTAAGGGAATAAGCAGGAGGGAGCTGCACCAGCATTTTGCTTGTCTGCTTTTGTATAATGGTCTTGCCGTATATCTCGTCCTGCCAGTCATATTGTATCTTGCACGCCTTAGCATACTCTTCCTTGTGTTCCCTAACCTGCATAAGGGAAGGACATTCCGCCGCCCCGTAAGGGGTCTCCCTCGGGTCACAAAGATACGCCGTACCTCTTATATCCCGAAGCTCGGAAATTTTCTCACCCTTCGCAAGCCTTGTGCAAATTTCAACTATCTGATGCTCGCTCATTCCGTACATAAGCAGGTCTGCGCCGCTGTCCTCAAGAATAGACGGCCGCACAGCGTCGTCCCAGTAATCATAATGAGCAAACCGCCTGAGAGAAGCCTCAAGCCCGCCGATTGCCACAGGCATATCCTTGCCGAAAATACGCTTTATAGCCTGTGAATAAACGATAGTGGCACGATCGGGACGCTTTCCCGCCTTGCCTCCTGCTGTGTAAGCGTCATCGGAACGCTTTTTCTTGGCACTTGTGTAATGCGCCACCATGGAGTCAATATTTCCCCCCGTAATGAGGAAAGCGAATTTGGGCGCACCCAGCTTTTTAAAATCCCTGTCACTTTTCAGGTCGGGCTGAGCAATAATGCCCACAGTAAAGCCCTGATCTTCTATCATACGTGAAATAATGGAAATTCCGAAGGAGGGGTGGTCTACATAGCTGTCCCCTGTAATGCAGATAAAGTCAAGCTGCTCTATCCCTCTCTCATTCATATCCTCTTTTGAAATTGGTAAAAATGGCATATCATCACCCGATAAAACTTATTTTAAAAATACGAACACAACATAGCTTATAAGCCATATCACAGCAGTCACTGTCCAGAACGCCATAAATCCCTTGCCTGTAAGTATTTTGGGAATAGCTTTGTCCATATCCTCTTTTTTCACATAGAGATTTGTAATAATGCTTACGCTGTTTATAAGCATGGACAGGGCAAAGCACAGATAAGGAATATCTGCATTCTGTGTAATGCCGCATAAAAACAGCACCGTCAGCACCGCCGACAATAAAAATAAAAAGGGCAGTGCAATAATCGAAATTACTCTCAGCTTGATAAGAGCATTGCGTTCCATGTTATCGACATCTCCCTTCATCGGCTCATTTCCCACTATTGAGCAGCTTGTAAATTCGCGGAACGACCATGCTGCTGTCCTTGGGCACATCTTTAGCATGGTCATACATTATCGTGCTGTCCGAACCGCCGTCCTTGTACTCAATCAAATATTTCCTGTAGCCGCCCCGTGAGATGCCGTAATACTGAACCTCAAAGCTCTGCGCTTCGTCAAGACCGTCATATATTTCCCTCTCGGGCATATAAATGTCATTCCACTCGGTTATAAGCACCTCGTCGCAGAACTCTGTAAACTCAGCCGCCTTTTCCTCGGAAAAAACATTACTTATCCTCTCGGAAACCTGATATTCACCGTCCCGCTTGAATGAATATGTCTCAATTGCCGCCGTCCTGTTTTCCATATCCACCGTGTAAACGTAATATTTCACAGCATTGCTGCCTGTGGATATCTCAACGCTGAGACGTGAAATATCCGCCGCCGAATGGTTCTCGGACACACTTATCTCCGAGGGCTCCTCAAGCATTGTCCGAGGTGCAGAAAACGCCACCGCCGCCGTAAGCATGACCACCGCCTCAAAAACGGTTATGACTACGGAAATGAACCGTTCAGCGAAAGCATATCTGCCCTCGCCCTTTGCACGGAATTTGCAGAATTGCCCCACCGCAAACGGAGCGAGAAGAATAAATGCAGCGGCACGGGGCAGCCCTGTGTTGTCACTTCCCGCAAGAAGAATATACAGAAGGAGATATATCATATATCCCCAGTCTATGACCGTTTGGGCTATCCTCCCCACAGGGAAAGAAGTCTTTCGGGAGACTTGAATTTCTGGGGGTCTGTTATCAACAGCAATGCTATCCGCAGACGGCTTCATAACCTTGTGTTTCATATACTTGCCCGTCCCCTTTTGGATTTGCTCGGTTTATTTTTGTCTCCCCAAAGCCCTTTGCCAGGTCTTTTCCGTCTCATATTTCAGAAACTCGTACAAAGGCAAAAGCTCCTCTTCCATGTCATATTTCTCCAAAGTCTCATAATAAAGCCGCTTGTCCTCGTCATAAATGATAACAGGCGGGTGCCCGTTTATCATCAGAAAATAGTTTAGCAAAGTCCGCCCCACACGACCGTTGCCGTCCGCAAATGGGTGAATGTACTCAAACCTTGCGTGAAAATATGCCCCAAGCTTTAAAATATCCTTTCCCTCATTTTCGGAAAGCTCGGAAAGAAGCTGGGAAAGCTCTGTTTCCACATCTTCGGGAGCAGCACCCACTTCATTTCTGCCGGTCACATAATCGTGCTTTTTAAACTCTCCCGCCCGCTCACCGTTTTTCAGAAACCGTCCCTCGTCATAAGTTCCCGAAACGAGAATAAGGTGAATTTCCTTGATAAGCGGAATCGAAAGCGGCTCTCTCTGGATAATTTTCTCCTTGAGAAATTCATAGCAAAGCTTCTGATTTTGCTGCTCAAAAATAGCACGAACATCTCCCGTATAACCCGAAACTCTGCCGTTTTCAAAAATCTCTCTGGTGTCGTGATATGAGATATCCTGATTTTCGATACGCCCCGAGTTGTATGCAAATAAAATGCGGAAGCTGTCAAGATGACAGTCAATATCGGAGGGCGTTTTTATATCGAATGAACGCCATAATGAAATGGCTTTATCATAAATGCTTTCCATCGTATAAATCACTCCTCAAAAGGCACATCGTCCTCCGAAACCTCCGCCGAAGCGGAAGAACCGCCGTTTCCGCTGAGCTTTCTCTGCAAAAACATCTCCCTCGTCATAAGCACCTGTCTGGGCTTAGCCCCCTCAAAGGGACCCACAACACCCAGCTCCTCAAGCTCGTCCATAATGCGGGCAGCCCTGGCATAACCAAGCTTTAGCTTTCTCTGGAAATAGGAAACGGAAACGCCCGCACCTCCTGCGTCCACCGCACATTCAATTGCACGGTCAATAACGTCCTCGTCCGAACCCTCGTAGCTCTTGCCATTGTCCTGAGGCTTCTCCTTTTCGCCCTTAGGCTGAGGAATGTTCTGCTCAATTTCCTTCATAATGTCATCGCTGTAGGTAACATCACCCGCACCGTTCTTGATGAAGTTCACCACTGCCGTGACCTCCTTGTCGGAAGTAAAGCAGTTCTGAACACGCACAGGCTTTGCATAGCCCGTAGGGAAATATAAAAGGTCGCCGTTACCCAGCAGCTTCTCGGCACCTATCTCATTGATAATAGAACGTGAGTCAATACCCGAAGCCACCTTGAGGGCAATACGTGAAGGAATGTTTGCCTTGATAAGACCCGTGATAACGTCAACCGTAGGTCTCTGGGTAGCAATAATAAGGTGCATACCCGCCGCACGTGCCATCTGAGCCAGACGGCAAATGCTGTCCTCCACCTCACCCGCCGCCGCCATCATCAGGTCGGCAAGCTCGTCAATAACGATAACGATACGAGGGAGCGGCTCAACCCCCTCAGTCTCCGCCGCCATCTCATTGTAGCCTTTAAGGTCACGAACATTGTTGTCCGCAAAAAGCTTGTATCTCTTGAGCATTTCCTGAACCGCCCACGCCAGCGCACCTGCCGCCTTGCGGGGGTCTGTAACAACGGGAATGAGCAGATGAGGAATGCCGTCATAAATTTTAAACTCAACCACCTTCGGGTCAATAAGCACCAGCCTTACCTCGTCGGGAGTAGCATTGTAAAGAATGCTCATAATAATGCCGTTTGTGCAAACGGATTTACCCGAACCGGTAGTACCCGCAATAATAACGTGAGGGAGCTTAGCAATGTCGCCCAGGATTATCTCGCCGTCAATATTCTTGCCCACCGCAAAGGTAAGCTTGCTCTCGGCATTTTTAAATTCCTCGGTGTCAAGCACATCACGAAGGGTAACAATATCCTTTATCTTGTTGGGGACCTCAATACCCACCGCCGCCTTGCCGGGAATGGGAGCCTGTATACGAACACCCGCCGCCGCAAGATTAAGAGCAATGTCGTCAGACAGACCGGTAATTTTGGATATCTTAACGCCCGCATTAGGCTGCAGCTCATAACGAGTTACCGTAGGACCTCTGTGAATGTCAACAATTCTCGTCATAACACCAAAGCTTTTGAGGGTCTCCACAAGAGTGTCCGCATTCTGCTTCATCTCAGCCTCTGCTTCCTCGGCATTAAGCTCATTGGAGGATTTTTTCAGAAGCTCCATAGGGGGAATGACATATTCGGCAGGAGCGGTAACATTCTCAGCGATCTCGTTCTGAATGTCCTGAGCCGTAGTCTCGGGCATATCAAGGTCCTCGTCATCGCCAATTTTGTTTGAAGCAAGAGTGGAACCCTTCACCTTGTCATTCTTTTTAAACAAAGGAATGCCCCCCGAGGATCTTGCAGGCTCATTTGCACCGCCCGAAACGGGAGCAGGCTCACCCTGAGAAACAGGCTTAGTGACCGCCTTTTTGATTATAGAAGCAAGATCGTCCTGCTTATCGGACTTGCTCTCCGCTTCATTTGCGGAAACAGCGGCAGCAGCCTTGGCAGCCTGTCTCTGAGCATTGCTTTCCTCAATGGAACGAGCAATGGCATCTGCCTCAAGCTCCACAGTGCTCTTGGGCTTCTCAGGCTCGGGAGCGACCTCCGCAGGCTTTTCTTCTATAGGCTTTGTCGCCTCGGCAGCCTTTTTCTTGCCGAAGGGCAGGGGAATGTCAATGTTGAAATCCTTCCGCTTTTCCTCGGCAGCAGCTTGGGGAACGTCCGCATTGGGAAAGCTCTTGGGCGTAGTCTGAGTATTAACGTTAACCGCCTTCTTAGGCTGCTTTTTAGCTCCCGGAGGAGGAACGAACTCCTCCACCTCCTCATACTCGGGACGGGCAGCGTCCGCAGCGGCGAAAATATTTTTAATAGCCCTGAAAACGTCCACAATAGTCTTGTTAGCAAGGAGCATGGTGAAAACAAACGCAAGGATAATAACGATAATAGCCGCACCCGTCTTGCCGAAAAGCTTGAGCAATGGAAGTGCAATAACAGCGCTGAAAAGACCGCCGCCGTGCATAGCCTTGCCGTCCTCAAAAAGGTCGGTAAGGAGCTTTCCGAAGGTAATGTCGGGGTCAATAGGTTCGGAGAAAAAAATCTGAATGACCGCACAGCACAAGAGTACCAGCAGCAAGCCCTGGGCCACCTTGCCCGAAACGGTTTCCCTCTCGGTGTCCTTTGATATCATAACCGAAGCATAAATGAGAATGGGGGGCACAAGCACCGCACCCACGCCGAAAAGACCTAAAATGATGTTATGTATGGCAAGCCACGCCGACTCGCCCTCGAATAGCAGAAACGCAAGAATGAGAATGCCTGCAGCGAAGATCACTGTAGACCACAGCACCCTGTCATTTGCACGCTTTGCCTCCATTTCCGCCTTGGTGGTTCTCCCTTTAGCGGAAGACCCCTTTTTACCCGATGATGAAGCTTTTTTGGGAGCTGCCACTTTTTTATCTTCCTTTCTTTTAAAAACCGTCCATATTTATATCTGAAATAGTGAATTTATGTGTATTATTACAATTATAGCACAATCGTTTCCGAAAATCAATTGACATTTCATACGAATTTACGTCTGAAAATTCAGAACATCTGTACCAATCATCCGATAATAATGGGACTGCCTGTCACAAGCTCGTAAATTCCCACGCCAATGACCATAATACCGAGAATGAAGGTATACACCGCAAAAATGCCGAATTTGTCCGACTTCATCAGCCACTTGATAAGCCTTATGGCAAAGTAGCCAGAAACCGCCGCCACAGCCATGCCGATAAGCAGGGGAACAGGCTCAAAGCTCATATCTCCGCCGCCCATATCCATAAGCTCGGACAAAGCCCCCGCTAAAATTACGGGAATGCCGAGAATGAAGCTGTACTCCACAGCGTCCTCTCTTTTAAGCCCCGACATCAGCCCTGCGGAAATGGTAGAACCCGATCTGGAAACACCGGGCAGCAGCGCCACGCCCTGAAAAAATCCGATAACAAGAGCGTCCGTCACCGTAGTCTCGCCGCCTGTTTTGCCGTCACCCTTCTTTGCAGTCTTACGGGCAGCCCTGTCGCCCATGGTGAGGATAGCCGCCGTGTAAAGGAAGCAGATACCCTCCGCAATAATGTCGCTGTCCGAGGAAACCGCCGTAAAGAAGTCCTTGAAGATGTAAAATGCAAACAGGGGCAGTATGGACACGATTATCATAAGTATCATACGCCTGTTTCCGTCTCCCACCTTAAAGGTGAACTTCCCCGTAAAAATATCCTTGAGCATAGCAAGCGCCTCAAGAATAAGCGCCCATATCTTCTCACGAAATGCAATGAAAACGGCGATAAGCGTGCCGATGTGGAGAGCAATGGTGGTAAACACCGCCTCATCTCCCGTCACTCCCGTAAAATGCTGAAAAAGCGAGAGATGCCCCGAGCTTGAAACGGGCAGAAACTCTGTAGCCCCCTGAATAATTCCCTGAATGATAGCTTCAAAAATTGTCATTATGTAAGATCCTTTCAAATGCGGGTGACGACCCGCGGCGAGACGTTCTATAAGTTTATTTGGGTGTCATACTGTCGGCTCGGTAACGGCAGGCTGAGCCTGCAGCCACTCGTTCTGTAGTTTATTTGGGCGTCATACTGTCGGTTCGGTAACGGCAGGCTGAGCCTGCAGCCACTCGTTCTATAGTTTATTTGGGTGTCATACTGTCGGCTCGGTAACGGCACATATATGTAACCCGATAAATTGTTTCTTTATTCTTTTAAAGTGTAAAATGAAAAACACAGCCCATAGGACATTTTCAATTTAACACTTTAAAGAATAAAGAATAAAGAATAAATAATAAAGAATAAATAATAAAGTTAACCGATATGTGTGCGTAACGTTACTTGTTCTTGTTCTCATCGGGATAACGAGGCTCACCCGTCTCAATAAGCTCATACAGCGCCTCGACAGCATCGGAAAGACCGCCCAGCCTGTCGATAAGACCCTCTTTTACCGCCGTTTCCCCGTCAATGACCGTGCCCATATCCAGCACCAGCTCACCCGTGTTCATCATCAGCTCGGAAAACCTCTCGGGAGAGATGCGGCTGTTTCGGCACACAAAATCGGTTATCCGCTTCTGCATAGCCTCGAAATAGGAAAGGGTCTGAGGAACGCCCAGCACAAGCCCGTTCATACGCACAGGGTGAATGGTCATGGTGGCGCTGGGAACGATATAGGAAAGCTTAGCCGATACCGCCAGCGGCACACCGATGGAGTGACCTCCGCCCAGCACCACCGAAACGGTAGGTGTCTTCATACCCGAGATAAGCTCCGCAATGGCAAGTCCTGCCTCCACATCGCCGCCCACAGTATTCAGAATAATAAGCAGCCCCTCAATGGAGCGGTCCTGCTCGATAGCCACCAGCGCAGGCATAATATGCTCGTACTTAGTGGTCTTAGTCCCCGGGGGAGCGGCGTAATGCCCCTCTATCTGCCCGATAATGGTCAGACAATGGATAAGGTGCTTGGAATTTTCCGAGACCGCCTGTCCCGCCCGTTCAATAAGTTCCGCCTTGTCGATAAGCTCGGAAGCGGCTGAGTTTTCATCGTCCTCCGTGCTTTGGCTGTATTTTTTATCCCACACCGAAAAAACCTCCCGCAATTCATAATATACCTATTATCTCTGTTTAATGCGGAAATATTCCCGGGTGCATATAATTAAATTATACATCACAATTTCATCAATGTCAATGAATTTTTGCAGGATTGCAAGTTTATAGCTGCAAAAAATTGCATTTTTGACCAAAAAGCCTTTGGAACTGACTGAAAACCTCCCGAAGCTGCATTAAAAAACGGCGAATGTCAACCGATGCCATATTCCGTCCGAAGTCGGCAAACCGTGTAAATAAGCCGTTAAGCCAATTTTGACGAATGAGAAACGGTTTGTGTCACGTCATGTGAAAAAAATTAAAAAAATCTTTGATTAACCGAAATATACGGGATTTGTTCTAACCCAAAATAACGCAAAAACTATTGCAAAATATAATAATACGTGATAATATTATGTCAACGGGTGAATAAATCACAAGTAAAAAACATAAAAAGAAAGGAAGCAGGACAATGAATGAAAAAATTAAGGTGATTATAGGAGACGAAAGCAAGGAGTTTGGCTGTATGCTTGCAAATTCTCTGAGAGGAAGAGGATTTTTTGCGGTAACGAGAGACAGCGACGGACTTGCGCTCCTTGAAGCGATACGCAGCGAGGAGCCCGATGTGGTGATAGTTGACAGCATAATCCCGGGAATAGACGCAGCGGAGCTTATCAAGCGGTGTCAGAGCTTTGTACATAAGCCCTTTTTCATCGTCACCTCCGCCTACAGGAATATGTTTGCGGAGCGGCAGATAATGTCAATGGAGAATGCATATTTTATGCTCAAGCCCTTCGACTGCGATATGCTGGTGAACGTTATCCGCAGCGCAGCACAGATGGAGCTGCCCCCCGACGACCCCAGACTTAAAGAGGATATGAAAATGGTGGTAACGGAAATAATCCACCAGATAGGCATACCCGCCCACATCAAGGGCTATCATTATCTGAGAGAAGCCATACTTCTGAGCCTTGAGGACGAGGAAATGCTTGAGAGCGTAACAAAGCTTCTCTACCCCACAGTGGCAAAGCGCTTCAACACCACCGCCTCACGTGTGGAGAGGGCTATCCGCCACGCCATCGAAACTGCATGGGACAGGGGAGATCTTGACACTATCCAGAATCTTTTCGGCTACACCGTCAGCGTAGGCAAGGGCAAGCCCAC
>JAGAJF010000051.1 GCA_017829005.1 Oscillospiraceae bacterium
ACCAAATTTACAGAGCTTAAAGCTGCCGACACCGAACGGAGAATGAAGGAATACGAGGCTCAGCAGGCGGAGATAGCAAAGCTTCAGGATTTTGTTGACAGGAACATCGTCCGTGCCACCACTTCGGCTATGGCTAAGAGCAGGGTGAAAAAGCTTGAGGCTATGGAAATTCTCGAAAAGCCCGTTACCTATGAGAAAAAGGCGAAAATTCGCTTTGAATTTGATTACGAGCCGCCTCTTGACGTTCTGACGGTGAAGAACATTGACATTACCGCAGGGGACAAGCTTCTTGCGGAGAATATTTCCTTCGGCGTCCGAAGGGGTGACAAGATAGGCATTGTGGGACCCAACGGTATCGGAAAATCCACGCTGCTTAAAATTATTCAGAAGAAAATTCTTTCCCCGAGAGGTGTGGTGGAGTGGAACAAGAATGTTAAGATTTCCTACTTCGATCAGGAAAATTCTCAGCTGGATTTTAACAAGGCTGTTATTGACGAGATACATGACCGCCGCAGAGGTATGACCGATGAGCAGGTGAGAAGTCTGCTGGGGCTTGTGAAATTTACGGGAGAGACCGTGTTCAAGCAGGTGGGCGTTATCAGCGGCGGCGAGAGGGCAAAGCTGTGTTTTGCCATTATGATGCTTGAAAGGGGCAATGTGCTTATCCTTGACGAGCCTACGAACCACCTTGACATTGACGCAAAGGAAGTTCTTGAGGAAGCACTGGCTAAATTTGAGGGAACGGTCATTCTTGTTTCCCATGACAGATATCTGCTCAGCCGCATATGCGACAGGATCTTTGAGATTACTCCCGGGCAGCTTCACGAATTTAATGGCGGCTTTGAGGAATATCTTGATGACAAGCGGGCAAGAAATCTTG
Source organism: Oscillospiraceae bacterium (assembly GCA_017829005.1). Lineage (GTDB taxonomy): Bacteria > Bacillota > Clostridia > Oscillospirales > Ruminococcaceae > Huintestinicola. Next base: position 881 of record JAGAJF010000051.1, read on the forward strand.
CGGAGCAGGAGGTTCTGGCAGAGCAAAAGCAGCAGAAGGCAAGAGAAGACGCGGAAAAGAAAAATGCGGCGGCATACCGCTCTAAGGAGCAGCGTGCAAAGGACGCAAAACGCCGCAACCGCATCAAGGAGCTTGAAAAGCTTATCGGCGAGCTTGAAACGAAAATGGCGGCGGTTCAGGAGGAAATGACCTCTCCCGAGGCGGCGGCGGATTATCTGCTTATGAACGAGAAGTGTGCGGAATACGAAAACTTAAAGCAGCAATCCTCCGAGCTTTCCGACGAGTGGCTTATGCTCTGTGAAGAGGACGAGGAATAAGCTTTTTATAAGGAGATCGGTATGGAAACAAAGCATTATACGGTAATTAAAATTGAGGGCGAATATGCCACTCTCAGGGATAAAAATTCCGGGGAGGAGCTTTTCATTGCAATGGCTCTTCTCCCCGAGGAAACGGACATTGGCGTATCCCTCATTTGGGAAAATCTTACATACGCTGTTGAGGAATGAGTATGGAGAATTTTAAAGCGGTCATTTTTGACATTGACGGCACTCTTGCGGACAGTCTCGGGGTATGGACCGAGTCGGACAGGATATTTCTGGGGCGAAGGGGCATTGAATATGACAGCGAGGTCTCCGTTGCACTGAAATCTATGCATTTTATGAGTGCGGCAGAATATCTCAAGGAGCTTTATTCTCTGCCCGAAAGTGCGGAAGAGGTGGCGGCGGAGATAACTGAAATTGTCAGGGAAAAATATTTTTATGAAGTAAGGCTGATGCCATATGCAATGGAGCTTATCCAATGCTTTAAGAAGCGGGGCATTAAAATGTGCGCTGCCACTTCAAACTCAAGAGAGCTGGCTGAGGGAGTTTTAATGCACAACGGCATTCTTGACAGCCTTGAATTTATTGTGACCTCCGACGAGGCAGGCTCTTCAAAGGAGGACCCGAGGATATTTTTTATGTGCGCCGAGAAAATGGGGGTGAATCCCCGGGAAACTGCCGTTATTGAGGACTCCCCTCACGCCGCTATGACAGCTTTCCAAAACGGCTTTTACACTATCGGCGTCAACAGCGGTCATTTCGGGGATTTTGAGGCGCTGAAGGACTGCGTTCACAGGCGTATTGAAAGTTTTAAGGAGCTGATATAAATGCTGAACTATGGCTATATTATCTCGCAGCTTGCACGTCACGAGCGTTTTAACGAGGCGGAATGGCTTCTTGACAAGATTCTTAAGGGCTACTCAAAGGGCAGCAGGCAATTCGAGGATGACGGCTCGGTCAGTCTTACCTATACCAAAGAAAACGGTGACGATAAGCATCAGGTCGTTCTCAAAAGAAATGTTACCGAAAGCCATGTGGCAGTCTTTTCCGACACGCCGCTTAAAATTTTCAGGTTCGGCGGCTGGATATTTTACCTGAGAGACGTTATCCCTTCTCTGATATTTTTTCTTGTTTACTACATCTGGGGCATTCAGTTCAACACACGTCTCATATATTCGGGTGAGCCTTTCAAGCGGCTTTTTGCCATTGTGGGCGGCGCAGCGGCTGCTCTTATCATAAATCTTGCCACAAGACGGCTGCTCTCCAGGAACCGCTCCTATGACAGGATATGCTGTGTTCAGTTCGGCGGCTTGTTTTCGCTGGTTTACATTCTTGCCATAATGGTTAAATACACGGGGACAGGAATTATAAATTTCTGGTTCTGTGTGCTGTCCTTTTCACCGTTAATTGAGTCGGTGGGCGGAATGATGCTCACAAGATTTGTGCATTTGTTTGAGAGGAATGACCGATAATGGATAAAAAAAAGGTTCTTGTGGGTATGAGCGGCGGCGTGGACAGCTCTGCGGCGGCGGCTCTTTTATCCGAACGTGGGTATGAGGTATGCGGCTGCACTCTCAAGATGTACGATAATTCCGTACTTGGCGAGAGCTACGGAGAAGGCGGCTGCTGTTCCCTTGCGGACGTGGACGACGCTAAAAGCGTATGCAGAAGGCTTGGCATTGACCACATTACCCTCAATTTTACAGATGAATTCGGCAGGCACGTAATGAAGCCCTTTGCGGACAGCTATATCCGCGGTGAAACGCCAAATCCCTGCATTGAGTGCAACAGGCATATGAAGTTTGACCTTATGCTGAGACGTGCGGAGCTTTTGGGATTTGACTATATTGCAACGGGGCATTATGCGGATATCTCATATGAAAACGGCAGGTATCTTCTGAAACGCCCTGCCGACAGGAGAAAAGACCAGACCTATGTGCTTTATACTCTCACTCAGAAGCAGCTTGCTCACACCCTTTTCCCACTTTACGGTATGGACAAGCCTGCTATAAGGCAGTATGCGGAGGAAAAGGGGCTTATAAATTCCCGTAAGCCCGACAGCCAGGATATATGCTTCGTTCCCGACGGGGATTACGGGGCTTTTATTGAGCGGTATACGGGATATGTTCCCCAAAGCGGCGATTTTATTGACAATGAGGGGAATAAGATAGGCGTTCATTCGGGTATCATAAACTACACCATCGGTCAGCGCAGGGGCTTGGGAGTTACATTCGGCAGACCCGTTTTCGTTACCGACAAAAATCCCGCAAAGGGTACGGTAACATTATCCGACGAAAAAGACCTGTTTAAATCTGTTCTTTTCCTTAGAGATGTTAATCTCATTTCCGTGGATAAGCTTTCCGAGCCTATGCGGGTGACTGCAAAGGCGAGATACAGCGCAAAAGAGCAGGAGGCGGTCATATATCCCACCAAAAATGGAATTATGCGGGCAGAATTTTCCTCTCCCGTTCGTGCGCCTGCAAAGGGTCAGGCTTGCGTTTTCTATGATGGGGACATCGTTGTGGGCGGCGGCGTTATTGACGGGGCAGAGGAATAAATAAACGCTTTTTCAAGTATATTTATAATATTATTTTTTTGGAGGTAATCGGTATGTCATTTAAAGAGATAAGTGCTTCGGAGCTTTCATTCAACCCCTTTGACAAAATAGGCAAGCAGTGGATGCTCATCACTGCAGGAGACGAAAAGGGCTACAACACCATGACCGCTTCATGGGGCTTTATGGGCGTTATGTGGGGCAAAAACGTTATGGAGACGGTCATCAGGCAAAGCCGCCACACCCTTGAATTTGTAGAGAAAAATGAGCTTTTTACCGTCAGCTTTTATCCCGAGTCGGAGAGAGCTGCCCTGAAATTCTGCGGCGCACATTCGGGCAGAGACTGCGACAAGGCTAAGGAAACGGGGCTTACTCCCCTGTTTATTGACGGCACTTCCGCTTTTGAGCAGGCTGAGATGATATTTGTCTGCAAAAAAATTTACACTCAGGATATGGACATTAACGCTCTTGCAGAGGAACACCGTCACTGGTACTCCGACGGGGATATTCACAAGGTCGTTATGGGTGAGATCGTTAAGGTGCTTGTAAAGGAATAAAAAATCTCCGCTTTGAGATTTCAAGGCGGAGATTTTTTGTATAAGTCATCGCTTAAATTGTGATAGTTATTTTTTCTCTGTAAGCTCCACAAATCCGCAGTCACGAAGCTCGGTAAAAAACAGTATCAGTCTCGGATAAAGCGGCTCGGCAGCATTCCCGAACCGCTCCTTTACTCTGTCTCCTATTGCCAAAATGCTGCTGCCGTCAATGCAGCTCCAGACAAAGCTGCCCGTTTCATCAAGGTGTATACATGATATTTCCGGTCTGCCGAAAAGCTTCTGTGCAATACGGTTAAAAACGCCTTTGTTATGCATTAAAATTGAAATGCTGCCACAGCTGTCGGTCTCGGTGCATAAGTCCTTTGCGGGCAGGGGTATATCATCGGGAGTTATCCGTTTTTTCATTTGTCATATCCTCCTTTGCCGCCGCACGAAGAATGAAAAATATTACCAGTCCGAGAAGAATTATTGTGCCCAATGCTCCGAAGCCGAAGCTTTCCGAAAGGTCAATGCGTTCGCTTATGCCAAAGACCGCAAGCAGCGCAAGGAGTATGCCTGCAAGTCCCTCTCCCGCAATAAGTCCCGAGCAGAAAAGTATGCCCGAAGAAGAGGCTTTTCTGCGGCTTTCGGCGGCAAGGCGGACAAGTCCTCCTATCATTATTGCCGCTGTCAGCTCTAAGGGAAGGTATAATCCAATGGCTACGGGCAGGACGGGTATGCCAAGTATCTCCACAGCCAATGCAATGAACACGCCCATAAACACCAGCGCCCAGGGGAGGGTCCCCTCCATTACGCCCTCCACTATCATCTTCATAAGGGTTGCCTGGGGTGCGGCAAGCTCCTCCGAACCGAAGCCCCATGCAGCATCAAGCAGGAGCATTACTCCGCCGATGGCTGCCGCTGCCGAGAATACCCCGATTAGCTCGCCTATCTGCTGCTTAACGGGTGTGGCTCCCAGGATATATCCCGTTTTTAGATCCTGAGAGGTATCCCCTGCCACCGAAGCGATAATGCATATGACCGAGCCTATGGCAATGGCGGCGGTCATTCCCCTGCTGCCCGTTTCCCCGGTCAGCTTTAAGAGAAGTGTGCAGACAAGGAGCGTGGCGATAGTCATTCCCGAAACGGGATTGTTGCTGCTGCCCACAAGTCCTGTCATTCTTGATGATACGGTAGCGAAAAAAAATCCGAATATTACGATAAATGCCGTTCCTACAAGGGAAATGGGTATGCCAGGATAGAGCCACAGGAGCAAGATCACCAATACCGCTATGACGGCTGTAACACGGATATCAAGGTTTCTGTCGGTGCGGCTGCTGCCTGCTTTGCTTCCGAATTCCTTTACCGATGCGCCGAATGCTGAGAATATGATGGGAAGTGACCGTACAAGGCTGATAATTCCTCCTGCTGCCACCGCTCCTGCTCCCATATAGCGGATATAACTGCTCCATATGGCTGATGCGCCGCCTGTTTCATACATTTGGGAGATGGGTATGGTGCCGGGATAAAGCACCGTATCTCCCCCGAATATGGCTATGGCAGGGATAAGCACGAACCAGCCCAGAAGTCCCCCTGCGAACATATATGAGGAAATTTTTGCTCCGCAGATATATCCCACTCCAAGCAATGCAGGGTATATCTGAGCAGAAAAATGGGTCTTTAATGCTTTTACGGGTACGGTCAGAGTGCCCGAAACAATACGGAGACCGTCTGTTACAAGCTTGATAAGTGCGGCTATGCCCATTCCCGAAAAGACGCTGCCTGCTCCCTTGCCTCCCTCTTCTCCCGCAAGAAGCACCTCGGCGCAGGCTGTTCCCTCGGGGTACGGGAGGACGCCGTGTTCCTTGACGATAAGGGCGTTTCTCAGGGGTATCATAAATGCCACGCCGAGAAGTCCGCCGCAGAGGGCTATGAGAAATATCTCCCACAGATCGGGGTATGGTGCTGCTCCCTCCTTTGCCCAGAGAAACAGGGCGGGTATGGTGAATATGGCTCCTGCCGCAATTGATTCCCCTGCTGAACCTATGGTCTGGACCATATTGCTCTCAAGAAGGGAGTCCCTTTTTAATATTCCTCTGATCACTCCCATTGATATTACTGCTGCAGGTATTGATGCGGAAACGGTCAGTCCCACTCTCAGTCCCAGATATGCGTTTGCCGCCCCGAAAACCACTGCAAGGATAATTCCCGTAATGACCGATGTGACGGTAAATTCGGGGGTTATCCTTTCCGCTGGTATATAGGGCTTATGCTCCCGGTCTTTTTTCATAAAACATTTCTCCTTGCCAATAATACCTTTTGCTATTATTGGCAGGCAAACTCCGATTATTCGCAGAAAATCCGGGTTTATTTGAATGTTTTTAAGCTCATAATATATGCCTGCGTTCTGCTCGGATCATGCTGTTGTTGATTTTATGTAAAATAGCATAACGCCGCTTGCGAATTTCCGCAAACGGCGTTATTACGTGGTTTTTGATGGTCTGCCCGACGGGAATTGAACCCACAGCCTTCAGAGTCGGAGTGTAATGTTGTGTTCATTACGTTAGAACTTTTTATATTTTTGTGTGTTATCTGATATCTTGATAAACCGCTTATTTAAGCCATTTGAGGGCAATTCTCACTCAAAAATTCTGAAACGAAAACAAAAATTCGATTTTCGGATTCAGTGAGATTTGGTTAGAAAAAGTGTTAGAAGCGTTAGAAGCTCCGTTTGCCGTTTGACTTATTTTTTGTTCTTTGAATTATCCTTGTTTGCGGAATAGGGTTAATTGAGAGATTGAAAATTATTCAATGCTATGTTGTACAAAAGGTTTGTTATCGTCCGTACAATTAATGAACGTTGGCGCAATCCATTTTAACACTAAGTATTGATTATTGCTTTTCTTGCTACCTTTCCAGTAATGATGCCAATGCCCACGTCGTGAATGCGCTCTTTTACGTTTGTGTTGTTTCTCTAATGAAGATATTTCATCCGATGTGACGATATCATCTTCTTGAACTATTTGGTCGTTTTGTGCTTGACCTTTTCTAATGCTATTTCCAATTCTAAGACCAACATTCCATATGTTAAGTTCTTTATATGTGTTTTTTATAGTGCTTTTTCGTCCTGTTTGACAACTTTCAACATCCTTGTTCTCTGCACACAAATATAGAAATAATTGTAATAATTGACTTGATAAGATTAAAATATCATTATCATTATTATCATCTGAAAAATTAGTGTGCTTTAGCGATTCTTTTAATGTTTCATTTGGGTTTAGTGGTATTGAAATAAAATCTGTATCATCAACAGAATTAATTAAAAGAAAATTTAATACAAGATATGAATCTTCCCAAAATAATTCATCAAAAAAAGCAAAGAAACCATCATATCCGCCAATATGGTTATTTACATATATTACTGGGAAAAATGGATGAAGTAATGTTTCGTATGGGATATTTATGTTTTCAAAATCAGTTGCCTGTTCAATTAAAATGTCAAACAGTTCCCTATCAAAATTAAAGATTTGTTTATGTTCTTTCCAGCTATATAAACACAAAAATAATTCTTCAATTTTTTTCTCATTATTCAATAAGTATGTTTTATATTTGAATCGTAATAAACCTGATAGACTATTTGCTTCATATTTAACTAATTCCTTGTGATTTATTCGTGATGTATTACTGCTATTATTTATAAATTTGTCAATTTCATTCCAACAGTTTGGATATTTATTTTCAAAATCATTTAAAAAATTCATACCTGCTGGCATAGGGTTATTGTAATGTTTTTTTCGTGGCATATTTTTTACTCCCTTTCTGAATTAATTATAATATTAAGAATAATTTTTGTCAATATAAGTCAAAAAAATATATCTATATATAATTATTCATATAATACCATTTTTTACCAATTACCGAACTATGTTTAATTCTTAACAATCTTAACAAATCCCAATATTCTCAATGGAAAACACACATTTTACCTAAATACCAAATAATGGAAACGTATTCTAAAAATCCTCACTTTTCCCTTGTAATTCCAATGATTTCCTCGAATAATGCTTAATACCTATCAAATTAGTAGGATATAAACAACATAAATCAATTCCTAAATACAAAGAAACGGCTATATTTCGTGGTTTACAGCACTTCTGCCGAAGATATCACGATTTATAGCCGTTTTTTTATGCTTAATATTTGATATAGTTGCATTTATACCTTGATTTTTATAGGGTTTTCAAGTGTTATCGCTCCCGTTGTTTACGAAAGTTGTCTCCGATGCCTTGAAATATCAGCTATTTAAAGGCTTTTCTTCACTTTGGACTATTGCAACATACTTTTTCAGGGTGTTTCTGCTTATGTTATGTTTTTTCATTAAGTCGCTTTGCTTAATACTCCTATCGTTTATATACTCCTTGATATCCGATCTCAAGTCTTCTGTCAGTTTATCGGATGTGCCTGCTTTCCGTCCACTCTTTTTAGGACTGGCTTGTATTCCGTCCTTGACTCGCTGAATGAATATCTTTCGTTCCTGCTCTACTCGGTCAAGCTCCACTATAAGCAGCAGTTTGACGGTACTGTCAAGGGCTGTTCTGGCTACAATGTTTTGCTGTTCTGCTACATTAAGCAGATTTTTTATATATGGTGTGCTTACTGTTGGATTATCAATAAATATCAGGTCTATTCCCTTTTGAAGCAGTTCATTATATTTCTTGTAGCCGTTTTCTGTCTCTCTGGTAAAGCGTGAAATATCCTTGAATATAACTGTATCTCCGCTTTGCAGAAGTCTTTCAAGTTTATTCCATTCCTTACGGTTTTCAAAGGATTTACCGCTTTCATCTTCTTTGGCTATGTAGATATATTCAATGCCGTTATCCTTTGCATATTTTTCAATGCTGTTTTCCTGCCTTGCATAACGTTGCATTTGCCGTTCTTCTTTTGTGCTTATCCTCATATAAGCAAAGTAATTATTCATAGCATAACCTCCTGAGTGTCAAATTAACGTGCGTTTTCTTTATCCTTTATTATACTGTTATTTAAACAGTTTTCAAGCTGATTTTGCGTATTCCTTGACACTATTTCAATAAACTATATTTGATATGGTTATAATGACGTTTTAGCGGATTTGTGAGCATATACAGAGTAACCGCCCATCTCTGAGCGGTTATTCCTTATACATTAACATTCGGGTGAATGGGAATTACTCATATTTAGCTATAACCATAAGCAAGCCCAAAGAGCAGAAACACAAGCTTGCTGTGATATCATAACATCCGTTCTCCTCACTTGCTAATCCTGCCAATATTCCGAACAGAATGAATATTACTCCGCAAAGTCTGTTTTTGACTGATTCGGGAATGGTTATGGATTTGGGGTCAATGGTTTTAGCGGCAGCTTTCTTATATCTGTAAGTAGTCATTTTATTCTCTCCGTTCTTGTAGTGCTGTAAGGGGCTTTTATCTGTATCGCCCCTTTACAGCTTAATCGTTAGTTATATATTTCGTTTATGATAATTTCCGTGAATATGGTAAGAAGATACTTCATATCATCATTATCAAGTGTAACAGGGATATTTTCAAGCACCATACTGTCATCAAGATACTGCTTGTCCTCAGGATTCTTTGGCTCAATCCACACTTGAAGCTCTGCTGTTCCGTTTGCTGAATACTCAATATCAAAGCTTGTTTTGTATGGAATTGCCTTTATATCGGGGAATAACTCAAAAACTTCATCAAAGGTCAGGCTGTTTGAAACATAATATCCGTTTGCAATGGCAATTTCTTCCACCATATCCTTTATCTGAGTAAGAAGCTTGTCCTCGTCCTTGATAGGCAGATAAAGCTTATCAAAAAGACCTCCACCTATCTCAGCAGTTGTATCATTAACTTTTTCCGTATCAATGCCGATATCGGAAAGGGAAAGGGTGATCGCTATGGGGGTGAAATTGTTTTCAAGAATAATCATATTAAATAACCTCTTTTCGTTTTATTATGCGGTTTTCCGTGCATTTGATATATAAATGCCAAGTGCATTATCAATAATAGCTTGTCTTTTTTCCACCATGGGACGGGAATATAATCCGCCTCCGCTGGCAAGCTTCTGACTGTATGTGTTAAACTTCGTGTAGCTGTCAGAACTAAGAAAATCATTCAGAAAAGCAGTATAAACGGTATCATCTGAAATTTCCATTGAATTGAACCTATTCAGATTCATTATCAGGTGAGGAATAAAGCAAGGTGTAAGGAATGTGTATTTGTCATCATTCATTTTTCTGTGGATTATTCCGTTAAGCTGATTCAAAAGGCTGTTAAGGGTGTTAATGTCTTTGATGTTGCCGTTTTCCGTGAAGTGTTCACAGAACTTTGTCATTTCACAAGTGCCGAGATTATTGTATTTATATCCCGTAAGCAGCATAAGTGAGCGTATAACACAGCCTAAAATATTATCGTTCTTTGCGGTGATATTTTCCGCTTTCTCCCAGAATACAGAATCACAAACGGGCTGTATTTCTTCCATTATTGCAGAGCCTAACACTATACGCATTTTCTGAAAAGGCTTGAAAGATGCTCCGTTATTGACACAGTACATTATTCCGTCAAGCTCTTCATCTGTAAAGCCGTCATAAAGGTATGTTGTAAGTCTGTACTCAAGAATTGACTCCTGCAAGACTTTTGGAAGCTTTGAAAATTTCTTTCCTGCAAGGTCAAAATTTTCCGAAATGGTTTCTCCGTCCTCGTTCTTGTATCGGCATTTGATAGGCGGTGTGTCTTTGGTGAATGTAAAGCGATCGTTTATAAAGTCGCTTATTGCTGTACTTCTTTGCAAACCATCTATAATAGTTTTCCGTGCATAGCTTGTGCTGTCAGAACGTCCCTTTGCTAACAGAATTGCCCCGATAGGACGATTAAGCAGAAGCGACAGAATTAAATGTGATTTTTTCTGTCTGCTCCACTGGTCGGGCGTTCTCTGTGTTGGTGTTTCTCCTGCAATGTCTCCGCTGTCAAATTTGCGGATATATTCATCTGCATTGTAGGGGATTTCCTTTACAAGTCTGTTGCTTGAAAGGTCGATAGACAGCAGATTATAAAGCTTTCCGTTATGCTCTATAACGGAAGTGACTTCTTTGGGTGTCTTGTTCTTTGGCTTGCTCATTGTGTACCTCCGTAATTATTCCGTTATACACGGACTGCAAGTGTATTACAGCCCGTGTAACTGATTAAACCTTACTTGCTGAAATGCTTGAGATTTTCCACAAACTGACGTATTGCCATATTATAATAGTATTCTTCAAACTCTGGAGAGAGGTCAAGCACTTCAACAGTTGTTTCGGGTGGTACATCATCATCTTTGAAATACACGTCAACGGTAAGAATAAAATACTTTTTTCCGTTTGACATAACGTCAATTCCGAGTGTAGCTTCGCAGCTGTCGTAACCGCCGTAATTCTTCGTATCAGTCCAGCGGTCAACGGAATTGTGCATAATATCCAGCATTTCCGCTGTCATTGCCTTTTCACTGATAGGCAGTGTGAGCATCATATGTGAGTTGTCAAAGACCTTGCTTACAGGCATAATCTTAACGCTTGTGATATTTTCCATAACAGTAAACCTCCGATTCAAATTTCCGTGTAGTTGACAGCAATAAACTTTTTAAAGTTGTTAGCTGTGTATCTTTTCCGTGAGTTTTCAGGTCTGAGCATATAGGTTAGGAAATTATCCATAACCGTGAAATAGCTTACTTCATCGCCCTTGCTGTTAATGAACTTGCGGTTATTGTTGCTGATAAAGTCTGCAACGATTTCATCGAAAAGGGATTTTGTGCCGTTGTAAACTATTTCGATATATGCAGAAAGTCCGTTGCGCCAGTCCCAACATTCAATAACGCTCATATAAGGGATGTTGCTGTACTGCTTGATGTCCTCGTTTGTCAGCTTGCAGGCGATTCGGCTTGCTTCTCTTCTTGAAATGTTTTCCATCTCATAACCTCCGAAAATCTTCTTGACTTTTTGGGCGGTTACTGCTATACTATTATATAGTAACCGCCCTTTGTCGTGATTGGGTGTTGCTTGCCCTTATTAGAATTGCCGTTCTGTAAGGGCGTTTCTTTTACTTGATTGTCAGGCGTTCATAGGTGGAAGGCTTAACAAAAATGCTGTAGATGTCGGGGCGGTTTTCCTGAAGTGCCTTGCTGTCAATGCGGTTGCTGGTAACTACTGCAAGACTGCACTTGTATTCACCGACAAACATCTTGTCAAGTTCCTGAGACTTCATCTCAGACTTGATGATGTTCTCAAGCTCTGTAATGCGGGCTTCTGCTTCCTCCTTGAGGAGTTTGAACTCTTTCAGTTCCTTGATTACGCTGTGAAGATCGTTGTTACTCATAGTGTGTAACCTCCTATAAAATAATGTTAATGTATAAGGCTGTAAGCCTTTGGGATAGGGCTGATTTTTGGCTCAGACCCTTGAGAAGCCAACAAAAAAAGTGTAAAGCCTTGAAAATAGACTTTACACCTTGTTATTGTTTGATATGCTGTTAATCTTCGATGTTGTTCTGAGTATCTTCTATTAACTCATCTATGAGCTTTTTCGCTTCTGCAATATCGTTGTTGTCAAGTGCCTTTTTCAGAAGTTTTAACTGTCTCATAAGGCTTCGGAGATATCCCTTAAATACTGCCATATCTTCATTCACCGCCTTTTCACCTCCTACAATATAATCGTTACTTATATTATAGCAGATTATTTTGTTGGTGTAAAGTCTTTTTCAATTTTCAAGGTGCTTTGTAAAGGTGTTTGTTATGTCCTTTACTGTATATTATTGTACATCAACATAGACAAAAAGTCAATATGTAATAGTACACGAAGATAGACGGATTATTTTGTGATATTTGTACATTATCATAGACAGACTTTTTTCATTTGACAAAAAATCTTTTTTAAGATACAATATAAAAAGAAAAAATATAATTGAGGTGTTAACATGGCTATTAACTATAGAAAACTATTTGAATTATTGGGGCAAAAACATATAAAAAAATATCATTTACGACAGCAAGGGATACACGCAGCCGTTATGGATAAACTTGTAAAAAATAAAAATGTGGATATTTCTACTATTGATAAACTCTGCAAGTTGCTTGACTGTCAACCGGGTGACATTTTAGAATATACTCCCGATGATATAACTACTATTGAAGAAAATAGTGATGAAGAAAACAAATAAACTTGTTCACTAAAATAGACAAATTTTCGTCTATATATTTAGACAATATGCGAATTGACTTATTGTCTAATTTCGTGTACAATATAATCAAGAAATAAAACACAAGCACAAGCTTGTAAGAAAGGTCTTGATTATATAATGAAATGGTTTAAGACAGCACATAGCATTGAAGAGGTTAAGAGAATTTATCGCCAGCTCTGCAAAGAGTATCACCCCGACATTCACGGAGCAGCAACAGAGGAAACAATGAAGCAGATCAATGCTGAATATGAACGGGCATTTAATCACTTCAAGAACATTCACGAATCAGCAGAGGACAGCACAAAGACCTACACATCAAGCAAGGAGACAACAGAAACGGCAGCGGAATTTATGGTTATTATAAACAAGCTGATAACTTGTGAAGGACTTGAAATAGATGTTTGCGGTCGTTGGCTCTGGGCAGTCGGTAACACTTACCCATACAAGGAAATATTAAAGGGTCTGGGCTTTAGATTTGCAAGCAAGAAAAAGGCTTGGTATTGGCATAAGCCCGAGGACATAAGCCGTAACCACAAGGAAATGAGCCTTGACGAAATAAGAAAGCTTCACGGCTGTGAAACGTTCACAGGAGCAAGCACACCAAAACTTGCAACAGTATGACAATACATAATTTTTAAAGGGTATAACCAAATTAACGGTTATACCCTTATTTTTTATAAAAATTTCATTGAAAAATGGATAAAAAACAAGCAGTTAAAAAAAATAGTTAAATAGAAATTAACTTTTTTTCTTAACTTTTCAGAATTGAGAGCCTAAATATAATAGCCGTGCTTTTGCCCCATATTATCACCGTATAACGAAAATACGGCATATTATAAGCACATTAAGCAAATAACAAGTATAACTATACCCTTTTTGTAAATGTGCTTAAATGCCGTTTATATTTGTAATATGGTGCTTGATATTCGTTATAACGATTATGAACGATATTATAAAATAGTGATATCGGTTATAATGCTTGTATATGCGTTATAATTTGGCTATAGTCATTATAATGCTGTATGAGCGTTATAAAATGGTTATGAACATTATAACGGCATAAATGCGGATTATAAAAGGCTTATGCAGATTATAACGGGGCGATTCAGATTATAATTGTTTGATATCGTTTATAATTTCTTGACTCACGTTATAATTGCAGTATTTCAATTATAATCTGTATCAGAGCAACACAAGAGGCAAGCAGAAGAACGGCTATATAATAGGGGTATGGGTGTATATAGGGGATAAGTTTACATTGTAAAAGCATACTGTTTTGGTGTATATTAGTATAGTAGTTCCACTCTACTCACAAGCGGATTTTTGGATATCGAAGCGAAAACACTTGACATTTATCCATTGTAGTTGTATAATAAAAATAGAATTGAATAATACTATTATTGAAAGGCAAGTTTTTTATGTATTCAAATAATAAGATTAAACAGGATATTATTGATAGATTATTGAAGCTTGATGAGGAAGTGTCTTTATCATTTGATGAAGATAATATCACCTATGAAATGGTAATTGTCGGTGGAGGAGCATTAGTGCTTGTTGATAAATTAACTCATGCAACTCAGGACATAGATGCTATTATGTACCCAAAGGAGCTACAGCCATTTCTTGATAAGTATGATATAAATAATCGTGTACTTGCGTTTATGGGGAATTTTGCTCCAGATTTTTATGACAGACGTGTTCCAATAGACATACCATCTCAGAAAATAAAGTTCTTTGCAGCTTCTTTAGAGGATATCGTTATTGCGAAACTATTTTCACAACGCCCAAAAGATAAGCAGGATATTATGAATCCTGATATAGTTAATGCGTTAGACTGGGAAAAACTTGACGAAATTATAAATAGTGAGGATTTTAATGATAATATCCTCAACGATCATCAGCGTACTATGTTCTTATATAATTATCGTGATTATAAAGAGGAGGCTATGAAATGAGAAAACTTACGCTATTAGGTTTCTTATGCGAATATGTTAAATCGCTTTCAGAGAATAACACTCTCAATATTCATAAGATGACTTCTGAAATTTATAGTGGAAATTACAGATTAAAAGAGCCATTATTTCTTTATTGCTATTATAATGACAAATCAGATATCCTTTTGAAATATATTTCAGAAGATGACAAGCAGGAGTTTCAGGCAATATCTGTAAACATAAAGAAAAATACTCCGTTACCAACAGATTATATGAAGGTACTAAATTCATATAAATGCCGAATCGGTATGAAAGAAAATGATGAGCATATTAAGGCACTTATGATCGACAAAATAATCAAACTAAAGGAAACAAAACATATAAGCAATTATCGTATTTATACGGAGTTAGGTATAAATGCAGGCAACTTCAACGATTTTGTGAAAAATAGAAACTTAACCAAACTGAGCTTAAATAAGAGCAGAGAGGTATATAACTATTTGCAAAATTTATAATCATATAGCCGTTACTCCATAATCGGGGCAACGGCTATTTTTTACGCCTATCCATATTCTATGGGTGGGGGTA
>JAGAJF010000052.1 GCA_017829005.1 Oscillospiraceae bacterium
GGACTTTATGATATGTCCGATGTTATCAATGAACTGAAATGATAATTTCATAAATATAAAAAATCGTCTCTGTTGACAGATAATACCAACAGAGACGATTTATTTTTTAGTAAAGAAATTACTTGCTCATGATCTCGGAAATAGTATCCAAGATCTTGTCATGACAGCCGCCGCAGCCTGTGGAGCAGTGAGTGATTTTCTGAACCTCTTCAAACTCTCTCTCAACATCGCTGAAAACCTCGGCAGAGTGAAGAGCGTTTTCGATATCAGCATATGTAACGCCCATGCAGTGGCAGATCTCAACATTTTCCATAAATATGTACCTCCTTGGAATAAGTAAATTTGCTTTAACATTACTATACCACATTGCTCTGCATTTGTCAAGAGTATATGCATAATTTTATAAACAGACAAATGACTATTGCATTTTTTTGTACAATATGATATAATATCATCGGGATGTGATGACAATGACAAGCTTTGAAAATATATATCATACCGAAAAATATCGGAAACGCAGGCAGGAATATATAAACAGAGTTTTCTTGCCCCAAAACAAAACAGAAACGGAAAAGGTCCCTCTTGAAGCAGGCTTTGTCCTTGAAAGCACCGAATATTCCGCCTATGACAACAGCTCGGAACACCCACATCTTACCGCATATGAGCAGACACTTTTTTCACCCGACAAAACCGCGGTACTCAGATGGCAGCTGTGCGACAGTCACGATTTTACAAGCTTCACTCAGGTTTTTACCCATTCCGACGGCAGGCTGTATCTCATCTATAAGGAAGACCTTTACGGCTACAGTGTCCTCAGACTTTCCGACCGAAAAGAGCTTCACTACGTACCAAAAGGGTATTATCCCGATAACTCGTCTGCCCCACCGTACCCAGGCGAATCATTCATAATGACCGATTTTCATTACTGCAGGGACAATGATCTTGCGGCAGCGGGAGGCTGCTTCTGGGCGGCGCCATACGATACGGCGATACTCGATCTCAGCGACCCTCTATCCCCGCCCGACAGGATACGGACTATCCGCGAAATTATCGACCCGAATTACGAAAATGATGACCTGGAGGATATTGACTTCAAGGAGTGGAAGGACGGTCACTTGATTTTGGAGGCGGATATGATAAAGGAACAGTTCAGATTTTCTGTTCATGACCTCAGACGGTTTATGTCAATGTAGAATTCGGGGACAAAAATCTGACCGTTTCCGACATATTTCACAGTTATTCTAATTTTGTTAATTTTATGTAAAAAGTGTCTATGAGAATTATTTTGTATAAAATACACAAAGAATATATTTTGAATAATAACAACATAACGAAATTGTGCAAAGTGGGCAAAAAGCCTTTGACTTTTTCCAAATTTATGGTACAATAATAGTAATAGGTCTGCGCTCATTGTCTGCACAGAGCGTCGCTCTCGGCAGGCAAGATGTTTTTTGAATGCATGGCTGTCCAAATCCGCAGTATAAGGACAGCAGGCGCAGCAACCCTTCTATTCCACGACTGCGGAGAAATGGAGCCTCTATGTCTAAAATCATTGCAATAACATCCGGTAAGGGCGGCACCGGCAAATCCTCGATCTGCTCCGAGCTTGGTTTTGCATTGGCAAAGCAGGGTCACAGAACGCTTATTATAGAGCTTGACTTCGGTCTGAGATGCCTCGATATAATGCTTGGTGTGAAGGACGACATCAAATATGACCTTGGAAGCGTTTTAAACGGCGAATGCGATATCTACAAAGCGACAACACAGGTTAAGATCGCCACAAACCTCAGTATCGTCTGCGCTCCCGAGGATCCCTTTGCGAGAGTTGATGCCGAGACCATCAAGAATATCTGCCAGGAAATGAGAAAATACTACGAATACATAATCGTAGATACCTCTGCAGGTACCAACGCCAGCGTATTCGATGTTGTTGAGCAGTCCGACCTTATCCTCATCAATACAACTCCCGACCCTGTATGCGTCAGAGACGCACGCACAATGTCGGACGAGTTCTACAAGCGCGGCAACAAGAAGCAGCGTCTTATCATAAATAAGGTAAATCCCGACCTTTTCAAGGCTGACCTTATCGTGGATCTTGACGAGATAATAGATACCGTAGGCGTTCAGCTTATCGGCGTAATTCCCGATGATGACGCTGTGGTCATCGCTACCTCCAAGGGCGAACCCCTGCCTTCAACTTCCCTTGCATTCAAGGCCTTTGACGCTATCTCAAAACGTATCAAGGGCGAGGACGTTCCTCTCAGCTTCAAGGTTCTTCTTCAGTAAGATATGACAGAATTTAAAGGGAAAGGAATGAATTGAAATGAATATTGCACTTATAGCACACGATTCAAAAAAAGAACTTCTGGTTCAGTTCTGCATAGCATATTGCGGCATTTTATCCCGTCACAATCTCTGCGCCACGGGCACCACAGGAAAAATGGTCGCACAAGCGACAGGTCTAAATATTCAGCGTTATCTCAGCGGCTCACAGGGCGGTGACCAGCAGATCAGCGCACGTATCTCCTGCAATGAGATCGACCTGCTGCTGTTTTTCAGAGATCCCCTTTCGCCCAAGCCCCACGAGCCAAACGAAATGAATCTTCTCAGACTCTGCGATGTTCATAACATTCCCGTTGCAACAAACATTGCCACAGCAGAAGCGCTCATTCACGCTCTCGAAAGAGGAGATCTTGACTGGAGACAGCTTCTTAATCCCGTTGATTGATTTTTTAGGAAATTACATTTTCCGTACTTGACAAGCATCGGAAAATGCTGTATAATAAATAAAGTGCACAGGATATGTGCGTTATATACCGCCAAAGGCTTTGACTCGGAGGAGTAGCCGCAGGAAGTTTCTCAGAGAGAGCGTGAATGCTGAAAACGCTTAAACGAACTGCTGTGAAAGACGCCCGATGAGCTGCGGGGAGATAAAAATCCCTGACGTGTTCTCCTGCGTTAAAGGAACTCAAGGCACGGTTTTCCGTGCAAATACGGGTGGCACCACGGTTTTACAGTCGTCCCGAATGTTATCATTCGGAGACGGCTTTTTTGTTTAAAAATCACTAAGAAAGGATAAAATTATGGAGCTTATTACCACAAGAATAAAAGGTATGGAGGACGTTGTTCCCTCAGAAGTTCACAAATGGCAGACGGTGGAAAGCGTTGCTGCCGATGTAGCCGAGAATTACGGATTTAAGGAAATTCGTATCCCCACCTTTGAAAACACCGAGCTTTTCGTCCGCTCTGTAGGCGAAACTACCGATGTGGTTCAGAAAGAAATGTTCACAGTTATGGGCAGGGAGAGCAAATTTACTCTCCGTCCCGAAGGCACTGCCGGCACTATCAGAGCCGTTTTGCAGAACGGTCTGCTGAATGAGGCTCTTCCCCAGAAGGTTTTCTACATTCTCTCCTGTTTCCGTCACGAGAAGCCCCAGGCAGGCAGATTATGGGAATTCCACCAGTTCGGTGCGGAAATGGCAGGAAGCGCTTCCCCCGCCGCAGATGCCGAAATGATATCTATGGCGAACAGCGTTATAGAAAAGCTGGGACTCAAGGACATAGAGCTTCACATAAATTCCATCGGCTGCCCTCACTGCCGCGGGGAATATTACAAAAAGCTCCGCGAATTTTTTGAGCCTAATAAGGACAAGCTTTGCCCCACCTGTCAGTCACGGCTTGAGAAAAATCCTATGAGAATACTTGACTGCAAGAGCGAGATATGCAAAGAGATAGGCAAAAACGCCCCTCTTATGATAGATTACCTCTGCGACGAATGCAAAGAACATTTCGAAACTCTGAAAAAATATCTGGACGAAATGGGTATAAAATATTCCATCGACCCGAAGATCGTAAGAGGTCTTGATTATTACACAAAGACCGTTTTCGAATTCATCACCACATCTATCGGTGCACAGGGCACCGTATGCGGCGGCGGACGCTATGACGGTCTTATCGAGGAAATGGGAGGAAATCCCACTCCTGCGCTGGGCTTTGCTATGGGACTTGAAAGACTCATAATGACAATGGAAAAGCAGGGCTGCGAGTTCATTTCTCCCCGTGAATGTGATATCTACATCGGCTCCATGGGCGATGCTGCGGGAATAAAGGCAGCTTCTCTGGTGAAAGCACTCCGTGACGAGGGCTACAGAGCCGAGTGGGACGTTATGGGCAGAGGCGTTAAGGCGCAGATGAAATACGCAAACAAGATAGGCTCGGCGTTCTCTATGATACTTGGCGACAATGAGCTTACCGAGGGCAAGGCAAAGCTCAAGAATATGAAGAGCGGCGAAGAGACCGAGATAGCTCTTGACAGCAGCTTTATTGATAATTTCGCCAATATCCACACAGCGGATATGTTGGCATCGGAATTTTAAAATGGAAAATTCAATTCCCGTACCGGAATACCTGCGTGAGATAGGATATGCCGAAAAAAGACGAAATAATTTTCTTCAAATGGGAATACACTGTCAATGCGGCTGCGAGGATTTTTATATCTACACAGCAAGCACTTCCCATAACGGCAAGGAATTTGACGAATGGCATAAAGCGGAGAAAGAATATTTCCGTTCACTTGGTGTTGAAATATATGGCAAAAGCTGTTACATCGACAAAAATGACGGTCTCACATATGAAACGGCATATGTAAACGGCAAATATATCGGAAAGCTTCTTTTTGACCCTCCGAAGTTCTGGTCTGCTTATGTCATAGGTGCAAAATGCTCCCGCTGCGGAAAAAAACATCTGATTTTTGACAACACTCGTTTCGGATATAACGGCAGGATAGTCGATACAGAAGAAAAAGCGGATTACGGTAAAATGAAATTCCGACAGATCAGACGCAAGCTTTCACCTGATTTTATATATAAAATCAAGATCGAAATTGAAAATGATGAAAGCTTAAAAGAATTTCAGTCAGCCTGTTCAGAACAATACACATATGAACAGTATTCCGAAGCATTTTCGCAGATATCGGTTTATCTTTCCCATAACGGAAAGAAAGTTCGGATATATGAGGAAGAAACATCATAATAATTCTTGAAAGGAAGTTATAAAAATGGCAGACAATATGAAAGGACTTAAGCGCACCCATTACTGCGGCGAGGTCGAGGGTATCGGCAGCGAGGTAACGGTTGGCGGCTATGTTCAGAAGGCAAGAGACCTGGGAAATCTCATTTTCATTGACCTGAAAGACAGAACAGGTATCGTTCAGCTTGCATTTGACGACAGCACCGACAGGGAGATATTTGAAAAAGCCTCCTCCTGCCGTTCGGAATTTGTTCTAATGGCAAAGGGAACAGTTCGTGAAAGAGAGAGCAAGAATGCCGAGATAAAAACGGGTAATATCGAAATTTTTGTTACCGACCTTCGCATTCTCGCAAAGGCTCAGACACCTCCCTTCGAGATTGTTGACAACTCCAACACCAACGAGGAGCTTCGTCTGAAATACAGATATCTCGACCTTCGAAGAAAACCTCTCCAGCAGAATATCATTATGCGAAGCAAGATCGCCAAGACCGCCCGTGATTATTTTTACGAGAACGGCTTTATCGAAATAGAAACTCCTATGATGATAAAGTCCACTCCCGAGGGCGCACGTGACTACCTTGTTCCCTCAAGAGTTCACCCCGGCAGCTTCTACGCTCTGCCCCAGTCTCCTCAGATATACAAGCAGCTGCTGATGATAGCAGGCTATGACCGCTACATTCAGCTTGCACGCTGCTTCAGAGATGAGGACCTGAGAGCGGACAGACAGCCCGAGTTCACACAGATAGACCTTGAGATGTCCTTTGTGGACACCGAGGATATCATGCAGATGGCTGAAGGCTTTGTGAGACGGCTTTTCAAGGACGTTCTTGAAAAGGATATCCCCACTCCCCTTCCCAGAATGACCTACATCGAGGCAATGGAGCGCTACGGCTCCGACAAGCCCGACACACGCTTCGGAATGGAGATAACCGACCTTACGGAAACCGTTAAGAACTGCGGCTTCGGAGTCTTCACCTCTGCTATTGAAAACGGCGGCACCGTTCGCTGCATCACCGCCAAGAACTCCGCAGGTACCTTCACAAGAAAAGAGATCGACAAGCTCACCGAGTATGTTAAGGGTATCGGCGTAAAGGGTCTTGCATATATCCGCTGGGTAGACGATGCTCCAAACTGCTCCTTCGGCAAATTCCTGGGCGAGGGCGAGCTTGAGGCTATCCTTGCAAAGGCAGGAGCCGAAAAGGGCGATGTTGTATTCATCATCGCCGACAAGAAGAACACCGTTCTCTCATCTCTGGGCGCTCTGAGACTTAAAACCGCAAAGCAGCTTGACATTATCCCCGAGGGAATGTTCAATTTCCTGTGGATAACCGAGTTCCCCTTCTTTGAATGGAACGAGGAAACACAGCACTGGGACGCAATGCACCACCCCTTCACAATGCCTATGGACGAGTGCCTGCAGTATCTCGACACAGCCCCCGAAAAGGTGTTTGCAAAGGCATACGACCTTGTTCTGAACGGCACAGAGCTTTCCAGCGGCTCTATCAGAATTACAGATTACGAGCTGCAGCAGAAGATGTTCGAGTCATTGGGTCTTACAGACGAGGAAATTCAGGCGAAGTTCGGCTTCCTTGTGGACGCATATAAATATGGCGCTGCCCCCCACGGCGGTATGGGAATCGGTCTTGACCGTCTGGCAATGATTATGTGCGGTGCTGACAGTCTCCGTGACGTTACCGCATTCCCCAAGGTTCAGAACGCTTCCGAGCTTATGAGCGACTGCCCCGCAAAGGTAGACGACGAGAGCCTTGATATTCTCGGCATAAAGGTCGTTAAGACAGAGGAATAATTCTATAAAGCAAAACGGACTGCTCTCCGGTTTAGGAGAACAGTCCGTTTTTCTGACCGCTTATTTTTTAAGGATATCCTTGACAATGTTCATAACGTGACCCAGCTGAACGTAATCAAGTTTTTTCAGCTCATCAGCCACTTCCCTGGCAAGTAGAGGGTCGTCATTACAGTAATCGAAAAAATCCCTGGGAGATATCTCAAGATACTCGCAGATATAGAAAAAAGCAGTCATGGAGGGCAGAGCAGCACCGTTTTCAATACGGTTGATGTAGCTTGCATTCTGCCCTAAGGAAAGGCTCATATCTCTGGCGGAAACGCCCTTTCTGCACCTTAGCTTGCAAAGCCGCTCCGCAAATTCCCTTTCATTGTTCATTGTCATCACCTAAATATATTATAAAATAAACAATGTGATTTATAGGATATTTAATGTCCTGTAAATATTGACATATCGTTTACAATGATGTATAATTAAATAAAAAAGGACTGAGGAGAGCAGAAGGTGAATAATTCGAATATATGCTCCGTTTTTTCGGGCGGAGCAATTGTAACTGAAGAAGAACTGACGGAGTTTTTCATATCTATGAAGGATAAGGGAATAAAAGCGGTGGCATCAAACTGTGAAAGAGGCTTTCCGCTGACAGCCCTCTCCGCCGCCGACAAGGCAGGGCTTGACATTATTGCGGTAATGCCCTATGAAGGACAGCCCGACAGCTGGAACGAGGAGCTTAGGAAGAAATACTATAGGCTCCACCTAAAAGCCACCACACGATTTATGATATCCACATACAGAAGCAAGGACTGCTATATCCTTGCAGATGAGCTTCTGCTGTCAATGTGCAGCACAGCGGTCATTGCAGGGAGCAGTCCGAATATACAGAAAGCCGCAGAGGAAATGGGAAAGGAAACCATAAACATTCATACAACGGACAATGTTCGAGTAAAGGTATAAAAATGCGCCCCGAACCGCTTCGGAGCGCATTTTGATTTCATTGGTCTGCAGCTTCAGATCACTACATCGGGTATCTCAAGCTTTTTATCAAGGCATTCCTGAATGTATTTGCAGAAAAGATCATAACTCATAAGTTAAAAACATTCAATATCACAATCTGATGGCAAATTTATTTTTATTTCTTCAATAAACTTTTGGGAAAGATTAAAATCAACTGAAGCATTACTAAATCCCACAAGGCATAATTTTTTTAATTCTGTATAATA
>JAGAJF010000053.1 GCA_017829005.1 Oscillospiraceae bacterium
CGCTGTCGGGTGAACTTTTTGAAGCCTTGGGGCAGTAGGCAAATGCCAGCACTCTCAGCGCCTCCGAGGACATTTCACTGCATTTTTCGGAAATTTCCTTTCGTACCGAATAGGAAAGCTCCTTAATGCCGCTTTCGGTGAGGATATGGCTGCACCGCTCAAGGATAACGTCCGCCGCACCCTTGCAGTAGGATATAATACCCTGTCCCGAGGGGTCTTTTACTATGACCGTCATTCGCCTTACATCGCTGTCAAAGGGCAGCTCGTCAATGCGCTTGTACGCCATACGCTCCGCATTGTGGTTCATTCCGCCCTTTGCCGCCGCAATGAGCAAGGCGGCTTCGGTGGGGTCACCTGCAATTGTCCGCTCGTCCGAAGTCTCCTCGGAAATATCCGCATTGGAGCATAAAACGCCGCAGCGGAGAAGCTCACGAAGAACTGCCGATGATTTTATATTTGCGCTTTCGCCTTTGGAAGAAGTGATACGTCCCGAAACACGATAGCCCTGCCCCGAAAATTCATAATCGCCGTTTATGGTATATGCCTTTTTCACCGTCATTTTGTTTTCGGTGATAGTACCCGTTTTGTCGGTGCATATGACCGAGGTGCAGCCGAGAGTTTCCACCGAATGGAGCTTGTGAACAAGAGCATTCTGCTTTAGCATTCGGCTGACTGCAAGGGCAAGGGCAATGGTGACGGTTGCGGGAAGTCCTTCGGGAATGGCGGCAATGGCGATGGTTATGCCCGTCATAAGCATATCAAAAACAGGCTCACCCTTTAATATGCCCGCTCCTGCCACGATAACGCAGACAACAAGGCATATGACTGCGACGACCTTTCCCAGCTCCCCCAGCCGCTTTTGAAGGGGAGTTTCCTCCTCGTCTATATCCGTGAGCATACCCGATATCTTTCCCATCTGAGCGTTTACGCCTGTGGCGATAACTCTTGCGGCGGCGGTGCCTTTGGTGATGATACTGCCGCTGTAGATGATGTTGGGCTTCCCGAGAGAGTTGTCCGTATCTCTCGTATTGCCTGCCGACTTGGAAACGGGAACGCTTTCGCCTGTGAGAACGCTTTCGTCAGCCATAAGTCCTTTTGCGCTTAGAATTACCGAGTCGGCGGCAGCCTTGTCCCCGGCTTCAAGGGAGATAACGTCTCCCGGCACAAGCTCCGAGGCGGGTATGATAGTAAGATGACCGTCTCTGTACGCCTTCGCCATGGGAGCCGCCATATTTTTCAGAGCAAGCAGAGTTTTTTCCGTGCGGTACTCCTGCACAAAGCCAAGGACGGCATTCAGAACTACGATTATGATTATGGTTAGGGCATCGTAATACTCACCGATAAAGGCAGACACCGCTGAGGCTATGATAAGTATCATAACCATAACGTCCTTGAACTGCCCCATAAAAATTTTCAGCGGTCGTGCTTTCCGCTCCGAGGCAAGGGAATTTGCGCCGTATTTCTGCCTTAGCTCCGCCGCAGTTTCGGAGGTCAGTCCTATTTTCGGCGGCTCCGCTCGCTGAGGTGCGGGGCTTTCGGTGTAATCTCTTTCAAGTATACTTTGAGACATTGCTCTTCTCTCCTTTATTTTTATGCTTGTCTAATCTATATTCACTTCGGGTAAATTATAGAACGAGTGGCTGCAGGTCAGCCTGCCGGCAAAAAAAATCGGGAAAAATAAAATTCCCTTCCTTCCGCTTATTGACAATCGCTGTAAAATTTGCTATAATAACTGATGTATGTAAATAAAATCGGGAGAAATATGCCCCGATATACAGATTGGAGTCTTAAAGTAATGAAATGGACAGGTCTTAACGAGCTCCGTGAGAAGTATTTATCTTTTTTTGAGAGCAAAAATCATACAAGAATGGCAAGCGCAAACCTTATCCCCCAGGGAGATAACAGCCTGCTGCTCATAAACAGCGGAATGGCGCCCCTGAAGAAATTCTTTCTGGGCACCGAGACACCTCCCAACGTAAGAGTGACCACCTGCCAGAAGTGTATCCGTACACCCGATATCGAGCGTGTGGGCAAGACTGCCCGCCACGGCACATATTTTGAAATGCTGGGCAACTTCTCCTTCGGAGATTATTTCAAGAAGGAAGCCATTGCCTGGGCGTGGGAATTTCTGACGGGAGTTCTTGAGATACCTGCCGACAGACTCTGGATAACCATTTTTGAGAGCGATGACGAGGCTGAGCAGATTTGGATGAACGACATCGGAATCCCCAAGGAGAGAATTATCCGTCTCGGAAAAGCTGACAACTTCTGGGAGCATGGCAGCGGTCCCTGCGGTCCCTGCTCGGAAATTCACTTCGACAGAGGCGAAAGCTACGGTCCATTCGAGAGCTTTGAGCAGGCAAGCGACTGCGACAGAGTTATTGAGATATGGAACCTTGTGTTCTCCCAGTTTGACAGCGACGGAAACGGCAATTATGCGGAAATGGCTCACAAGAACATTGACACGGGTATGGGTCTTGAGAGACTTGCCTGCGCTATGCAGGGCGTGGACAACCTTTTTGAGGTTGACACCGTTCAGAACATTATGAAGCACATCAGCCGCATTGCAGGCGTTAATTACAAGGAGAACGAAAAGTCGGACATCTCCCTCAGAGTTATCACCGACCATATCAGAAGCACCACATTTATGGTGGGAGACGGCGTTACAGCTTCCAACACAGGCAGAGGATATGTTCTCCGCAGACTTCTGAGACGTGCCGCACGTCACGGCAGACTTCTTGGCATTAACGAGCCTTTCCTTTATCAGGTAGTTGATACCGTTATCGACGAAAACAAGTGCGCATATCCCGAGCTTGACGAAAAGCGTGAATATATCAAGAAGCTTATCCTCAACGAGGAAGAGAGCTTTGCAAAGACCGTTGACGCAGGTATGGAAATTCTTAACAAGATGCTTTCCTCCATCGAAAAGGGCGGTATGCTCTCGGGTGAGGACGCATTCAAGCTTTCCGACACCTACGGCTTCCCCATTGACCTCACTATGGAAATTGCCGCAGAAAAGGGTGTTTCCGTTGACGAGGAGGGCTTCAAGAAGTGCGTTGCGGACGCAAGAGCAATTGCTCGTGCCGACCATGACGCTAAGAGCGGTTCTTCCTGGGACGAGGATAAAATGAGCAACCTTGACCTGCCCAAGACTGAGTTTACAGGCTATGATTATTCTCAGCTTGAGATCGGCGCAAAGGTGCTTGCAATTTTCAAAGACGGCGAAGAGATAACCGAGCTTTCCGAGGGCGACGACGCTGTTGTTATCCTTGACAGGACACCTTTCTATGCGGAGAGCGGCGGACAGGTGGGCGACAGAGGCGTTATCACCATTGGTGAGAGCCGCTTTGCAGTTACCGACACCAAAAAGACCTCCAAGGGACAGTATCTCCATTTCGGTACAATGGAAATGGGCGGTCTCGGCAAGGGCGACAGCGTAACTGCTTCTGTTGATACGGAAAGACGATATGCTATTATGAGAAACCACACCGCTGCACATCTTCTCCAGGCAGCTCTCAGAAAGGTGCTTGGTGACCACGTTCATCAGGCAGGCTCCTATGTTGACGATGAACGCTGCCGTTTCGACTTCTCCCACTTTGAAGCTGTTACCCACGAGCAGCTTGCTGAGATCGAAGCTATCGTAAACAAGGATATTTTTGACGCTATAAGCGTTACAATGACCGAAATGCCCATTGATGAAGCCAAGAAGCTGGGTGCTATGGCACTCTTCGGCGAGAAGTACGGCGATATTGTCCGTGTAGTTGAAGCAAAGGGCGTTTCCGTTGAATTCTGCGGCGGTACTCATATCGACAACACAGCCCGTCTGGGTCTGTTCAAGATAATCGGCGAGAACTCCGTTGCTTCGGGCGTAAGACGTATTGAGGCAGTTACGGGCAGCGGTGTTCTGAAAATTCTTACCGATGCAGAGAACAGGGTAAGAAAAGCCGCACAGATACTCAAGGTGGGTGATATGTCCCAGCTTGAAGAGAAGCTTGCTTCTGTGCTTGAGTCCAATAAGGAGCTTGAGAAGCTGAACGAAGCCTTCAAGAAGCGCATTGCCGACGGTATTTTTGAGGAGATAATCAAGAACTGCCGTGAGGTAAACGGCGTTAAGGTAATGGCAAATATGCTTTCAAACATTGGCTCGGATATGTACGAGAAGTTTGCCGACGGCGTTAAGAACATCGAAGAACCCTTTATCCTCCTTATGGCAGGAACCGCTGACGAGAAGCCCAAGTTCCTCTGTGCCTGCTCCAAGGCTGCTATTGCAAAGGGCGCAAATGCAGGCAAGATAGTCAAGGCTGCTGCCGAGATAACAGGCGGCAAGGGCGGCGGACGTCCCGATATGGCTATGGCAGGTATCGGCGACAAGAACAAGATAGACGAAGCTATCAACGCATTTGACGGCATTATCGCAGAATTTATAAAGTAAGGGAGGACACTTTTATGGACGACTGCCTTTTTTGTAAAATAATTAAGGGTGAGATACCTTCAACAAAGGTTTACGAGGACGAGCTTTGCTATGCATTCAACGACATAGCTCCCACCGCTCCTGTGCATTTCCTTGTTATCCCCAAGGAGCATATCACCTCCGCTGCCGAGATAACTCCCGAAAACTCGGCTGTTGTGGCTCACATCTTCGAGGTCATCGCAAAGCTTTCAAAGGAGATGGGAATGACCGAGGGATTTCGTGTAGTTTCCAACTGCGGCGACTGTGCGGGTCAGACCGTAAAGCACCTGCATTTCCACGTTCTTTCGGGCAGGGAATTTACATGGCCTGCCGGCTGATAGGCTTTTTCTGAAAAAAACGGCTTCACATCCTGCGGTGTGAAGCCGTTTTTTATCTGTTTTTATATGCCGTGGGGGTCATTCCTGTGACTGATTTGAAAAGCTTTGTGAAATAGTCGGGGTCGCAGATGCCAAGCTTTTCGGATATCTCGTAATTTTTGTATCTTCCCGAGTCAATAAGAGTTTTGGCATACTCCATTTTTATCATTGTGTAAACAGTGTTGAAGCTCATTCCCGAGCGGCGCTTGAAGCATTTTCCGAAATAGTCGCGGCTCATATTCAAATTATCAGCCGCTTCGGTCATTGTCACCGCACGGCAGATATTTTCCGAAAGAAACAGGCTCACGTTATAGAGGAAAATGTCGCTGTTCGTATCTGCGCCTATCTGCTCCATTACCCGAGCCACAATGCTGTTTACCGCCGCTTTCTCCGTGCCTCCGAGACTGCGGCGGACACGCAGGAGCATTTCGCTCACCGCTTCCTCCGAGGCAGGCTTTTTCAGAAAATCCATCGCCCCCAGTATCATCGCTTCCCTTGCATATTCAAATTCGGTGCGGGAGCTTATGTAAACGGCGGCAAGGGCAAGACCATTGCTCCGAAGGGTGCGCAGCAGCTCTATGCCGCCCATGACGGGCATTTTTATGTCGGATATCAGCAGGTCGAAGGGCTCTTTTTCAATGAGTCTCAGAGCCTCTCTGCCGTTTACCGCTTCGGCGGATATTTCAAAGCCGTATTCCTCCCAGACCTTCATTTTGCGATAGGCAAGGCGGCAGAAGGGGTCGCTTTCAGCCAGCAGTATTCGGTACATTTTCGGGATGCTCCTTTCGGGAGAGTTTTTTTGTCATCTCAAAAATGTTTATATCAGTCTGCTGACAGAGTTTTGGTCATAGTTTCAAAAAGTCTGTGAATAGGGTCTGCGCCGTTTCCTGCGGCTCGGACGGATATGCCTGCCGCTGCAAGGCTCAGAGCAGCTTCTCCCGAGGAATAGCCCGAAAGCGTTTCTTCAAGAGCCTGCTTGTCTGCGCCGTAAAAATATGCGGAGCCTGCGTGGGTATAGCCTTCGAAAAAGCCTATGCCCCGAAGCGGTATCTCATCGGGAACAAGCCGTCTGTTATCAAGATAAACGGGCTTTTTGTCAATGCAGACCACCGTTCTCGAGCGATAGCTTTTAAAGGCAAATTCCTCGTTCATTGCCGCTCGTCCCGAGGAGATTATATCCGTCATTGCAAGGCGGCTGTGGGGGTGTATATCCACCTCGGTGCGGACATCGAAAATGCTGCCCCCGAAGGGTATGACGGGGCAGGGGGCATAGATAAGTGTACCGCCCTTTTCAACGGTTATTTTCACATTCTGCTTTGCTCCCGTCTTATCCGCTTTGAATACCTTGGTATAGGACTGCCCTGTGAATTTCAGAAATGCGTTTTCTCTGATGGTTATTTCCATATCGTAAACATCGCCCTCAAGTATTCCTGCGCTTGCAGCCATCATCATTACCTCGGTGTGGTCTGTGCGGTAAAAGGGGAGGGCGATTTTCAGGGGAGCGGTAAATTCGCTGTTTGTTATCACCGTTCTGCCGTTTTTGTATTCGGCGGTCAGTTTAAGAATACTCATTATTTCAGGTCTTCCATAAGGACATATTTTTTTATCCAGCCGATGATATCGTCAACGCCCTCGAGGGTCATAAGATTTGTGAACATAAAGGGACGGCTGCCTCTCATACGCTCCGAGTCCCTTGCCATTACCTCAAGGCTTGCGCCTACCATGGGGGCAAGGTCGGTCTTGTTTATCACAAGCAGGTCGGAACGGGTAACTCCGGGGCCGCCCTTTCGGGGAATTTTCTCTCCCTGCGCCACGTCTATGACATATATGGAAGCGTCCGCAAGGTCGGGAGAAAAGGTCGCCGACAGATTATCGCCGCCGCTTTCAATGAAAATTATCTGTACATCGGGGAACTTTTTCGCCATCTCGTCCACTGCTTCAAGGTTCATTGAGCAGTCCTCACGTATGGCGGTATGGGGACAGCCGCCTGTTTCAACGCCCACTATCCTTTCGGGGTCAAGGGCGGAATTTTTTATGAGAAATTCGGCATCCTCCTTGGTGTAGATGTCGTTGGTGACAACGCAGATGCTGTATTCCTCCGACATTTTTCTTGTTAGCCGTTCGATGAGGGCAGTTTTTCCCGAGCCTACGGGACCTCCCACTCCGATCTTTACGTATGACATTTTATCAACTCCGAAATTATGATATGTAAATTCTTGTAAAAAGCTTTTCGTGCTGCATTGAGCGCAGTTCAAAGCCGCTGCCGCTTATGCCCAGATCGTCTATGGGTACAGAAAGGGCTTTTTCTGCCGCTTCGGGTATACGCTCCATTGCCTCATATAAGGCGGTCTGACCGTCAAGCTGACGAAGCGGCACAAGCTTTACGGCGTGGTTTGCCATTGCCGAGAGAAGGCTGTAGGCATATAGTGAAAGCCCCTCACGTATATCCGCTTCGATATCGGCTATGAAAAGTCCCACAGCTATGGGGTGAAAGCCTGTACATTCGCCCGTTTCTATCCTTTTGGAATAGTCCGTCAGGCGGGGAGTGGGGCAGAGTGCCGCTTGTGCCTTTATAAACCGTCTGCAAAGCTTTGTGCTGCCATCACGAAGCTCATAGGGGGACTTTGAGGCGGCGCAGATATCGTCAAGGAGAGTTATATTTTCTCCCAAAGCTGCTTTTGCTCCAAAGCCTAAGTCCCCTGTGGGGAGAGTATAGACATAGGCGTTAAGCAGGGCTTTAAGCGTGGCTTTGTCGGTGACGATGTTTTTCGACGTATAGGTCTCGGTGCCGTTTGAGAGGGTGAAAGAGCCTATGGGGAAAAGGGGGTCAAGCGCCTGTGCGAGACGGATAAGCTTTATGTCTGTGTTCATAGGCATTAGTGGGTATGGGAATGCTCGTGGGTATGGGAATGATGCTCATTCCCGTGAGAATGCCCGCCGTCAGAGTGAGCGTGTCCACGGCACTCGGTGTAGCCTGTGAATTTGCCGTGTATCTTTTCTGCTTTAAAGCCCAGCCTTTTCAGATATTCAAATGTGGGTTCGTCATAGGGGCATTTTACCTCGTCCTCCCCGATGGCAAGGGAAAGGTGACGGTTGCCAAGCTCAAAGCAGAGCCTGCCCATTTCACGGATATCCGATATCTTTACGCTGATAAGGTCGCAAGGGGCGATGGTAACGGCAATAATGCGGTTATCGTCCTCGTAAATTATATCGTTCTCGTTTAAGGGGGTGGGTATCTTTATGCCAATTTCCTCGCCCTTGTCTGTGGTCTTTCTCAGCAGCTTTTTGTCTCGCTCAAACCAGTCGATTGATACATAGTCTACCTGCTTATCTGTTTGGGTAAGCTTGCCTGTTATTTTTTCGGTTATCATATATAAAACTCCGTTAGAAAATTTGTTTTGTTTTGCTGTTGACAAAATAGAATATTTGTGCTATAATAAATCAGAACAGGAAATATCTCTGTGTAAGGGGAAGGCTTTCCGCAGCCTTGCAGGTGATAGGTTCGCCGTCCACCGTTACGCTGTAGGTCTCGGGGTCAACCTTTATATCTCCTGTGCGGTCATTGAAGCGCATATCCTTTTTGCCGATATTTCGGCAGTTCTTTACGGGGAGGACGAGCTTTTGCAGTCCAAGCCGCTCTGAAATGCCGCTGTCTGCCGCCGCCTTTGACACGAAGCTTATGCAGGTGCGCTTTTTCGCAAGTCCCTCCGCTCCGAACATCTTTGTGTAGATAACGGGCTGAGGTGTGGGGATAGAAGCATTGGCGTCGCCCATTCGTGAGGCGCAGATAAAGCCGCCCTTGATTATCATTTCGGGCTTTGCACCGAACATTGCAGGCTTCCAAAGCACAAGGTCTGCGATCTTTCCCACCTCGACGGAGCCTACATATTCGGATATGCCGTGAGTTATGGCGGGATTTATGGTGTATTTGGAAACGTATCTCTTTACACGGAAATTATCGTTCCTGTCGCTGTCCTCGGGGAGTGCGCCCCGCTGATCCTTCATTTTTGAAGCGGTCTGCCATGTCCTTGTGATGACCTCGCCCACACGTCCCATTGCCTGACTGTCGCTGGACATCATACTGAATATGCCCATATCGTGAAGCACGTCCTCGGCGGCTATGGTCTCGGGGCGAATCCTTGAATCCGCAAATGCCACGTCCTCGGGCACCTTGCTGTCAAGGTGGTGGCAGACCATAAGCATATCAAGATGCTCGTCAAGGGTATTCTTCGTAAAGGGCATTGTGGGGTTGGTGGAGGAGGGGAGAATGTTGGGGAATGCCGCCGCTTTGATAATATCGGGGGCGTGGCCGCCGCCTGCGCCTTCGGTATGGTAGGTATGTATCGTCCTGCCGCCTATTGCAGCTATGGTATCCTCCACAAATCCGCCTTCGTTAAGGGTATCGGTATGGATAGACACCTGCACGTCGTATTTATCCGCTGCCATCAGCGCTTTGTTTATTACCGAAGGGGTAGAGCCCCAGTCCTCGTGTATTTTCAGTCCGCAGGCGCCTGCTTCTATCTGCTCGGTGAGGGTGTCAAGACTGCCGCTGTTGCCCTTGCCGAGAAAGCCTAAATTCATAGGATATTCCTCGGCGGCTTCAAGCATTTTTTCAATGTTGAATTTGCCGGGAGTGCAGGTGGTGGCGTTGGTTCCGTCTGCGGGACCTGTACCGCCGCCTATCATTGTGGTTATGCCCGAATAAAGGGCTGTTTCTATCTGGGTGGGGCTTATGAAATGGATATGGGTGTCAATGCCCCCTGCGGTGAGGATAAGTCCCTCGCCTGCTATGGCTTCAGTTCCTGCGCCGAACACCAGAGAGGGGGTCACGCCGTCCATTATATCGGGATTTCCCGCCTTGCCGATACCGCATATCCTTCCGTCCTTTATGCCGATATCAGCCTTGTAAATTCCCGTACAGTCAACTATTACTGCGCCTGTTATAACGGTATCGGGGCAGTCGGCATCTTTAACGGAGCAGGATTGTCCCATTCCGTCACGGAGAGATTTTCCGCCGCCGAATTTCGCTTCCTCGCCGTAGACTGCATAGTCCTTTTCAACCTCGATAATGAGGGAGGTATCGCCCAGACGAATCCTGTCCCCTGTGGTGGGTCCGTACATATCCGCATACTGCTTTCGGGACATTTTAAACATTGCCGTATTCCCCCTTAAATCCCGATTCACGGGCTTTTTTGATAGCTGCCGCCTTTATCTCGCTGTCGTCCATATTTCCCGAAACAAGGTCGTTAAGTCCGAAGCCGTTTCGGTTTCCGCCTATGGGGATAAGGCTTATTTCCTTGCTTTCGCCGGGTTCGAAGCGGACTGCCGTTCCTGCGGGAATGTCAAGTCTCATACCAAATGCGGCGGTTCTGTTAAATTCCAGAGACTTGTTTACCTCGAAGAAATGGAAATGAGAGCCTACCTGTATGGGACGGTCGGCGGTGTTTGTTACGGTAAGGGGGAGAGCCATTTTGCCCTTGTTTATTTCGATGTCGCCTTCCTCGGTGAGTATCTCCCCGGGAATGAGCTTGTTTTCGGGGACGATAGGCTCGTGGACGGTCACAAGCTTGGTGCCGTCGGGGAAGGTGGCTTCAAGCTGTATCTCGCTTATCATTTCGGGCACTCCGTCCATTACATCTTCTGCTGTGAGGAGCTTTCTGCCCTCGCTCATAAGCTCTGTAACGGTCTTTCCGTCACGTGCCTTTTCCAGAAGCTCGGAGGTTATGTAGGCTATGGCTTCGGGATAATTTAGCTTTAATCCTCTTGCTTTTCTCTCTTTGGCAAGTCCGCCTGCAAGATGTATCATCAGGCGCTCCTGCTCTCTTGGGGTAAGCCGCATTTTTTATTACCTGCCTTTATTTTTTTATTAAAATCGATTTTAAAACTCCATGGGGGTCTTTTACGAGAAGAATTACCGTCCATATCACAAGCCCGAAGGCTACGGCGGCAAAGCCTAAGAAAAGGTCGTTTATCATATCGGCAGGAGCGGGAGTGAAATATTCCGCTCTCAGTTCCGTGTATTCAAAAACTGCGTCCACAAGCCACATCAGCGCTGCGCCCCAGTACATAAACATAAGGGAGCTTACCCTGAGGCTTCTTGCCTTTTCGCTTGTGTACCACACGGCGGTGGATATTACGGCGGCAAAAACAGTCACCAACAGGGTCATTTAATACCACTCTCCTTTGCGGCTTTCTTTCTTACGGAGCTTGTTATTACAAGCATTCCTATCCATACGGCGGTTATGAGCAGGGACATTGCCGTTCCCACTGTTGCCATTTCGTGGAGCATAATGCTTGTTTCCTCCGGGTCTGCTGCGGCGGTGAGGAAGGGAAAGAAGGGGGATATTTCACCGTGCCAGAGGTGTTCAAAGGCGAGGAGTGCAGAGCCGCCGCCTCCAAGCTTTGCAAGCCAGCTTACCTTTTCGGAAAGCTTTGCTGCAGTTTCCTCAGAATGGATATGTCCCTTTTCCTCACTTACTGCGATGATCTTTGAAGCTGCGGCGGCGATTATTGCCTCTGCGCCGGGTACGATAAAACAAGCCATATTATACAGTCCTTTCAGGTTTGAATTTGCAGGATTTTGATTTGCAAATTTCATTTTTATGGTTATATTATAACTCCTTATCCTACTGTAATGTCAATGTATATTTTTTTAACATTGTGAAAAAAGATATTGTTATCATAATAAAAACGCTTAGATGCGTGGTTTGGGATATGGGAAGATTTTCACTTTGGTATGCTGTCGGGAACCTTGATATAAAGCAGAAATGAAACTAAAGCATTTTGATATTTCAAAAATGAATAAAAATCTCCCATGCGGCTAATAAAGCTCAGCCGTATGGGAGATAGAGATTTTTATCTGTTTACCGTTGTTGTCTGAGTTGCGTTATCTTGCTCGCCGGGGGCGATGTCCTCAAGAATGTTGTCTGCGCCTCTTGCGACGCCGTTTACCACGTCCTCGGCTCCTGTTACGATGTCCTCAATGATACCGTCGCCGTCTACATCGCCTGTGCGGGCGTTGTTGTCACCGATAACGGAACCATTTCCGTTCCCTGGATTGTTTGTGCCTGCTCCGTTGTTAACGCTTGTGCCGCTGTTTGCGCCTGACGAATTGGCGGTGGAGCCTGCGCTCTGACCGTTTTGTCCGTTCTCTCCGTTACCTGTCTGTGCGTTGTTTGCGCCGCAGGCGGTGAACATTATGCCAAAACCGAGAAGCAAGGGCAGTAATGCTGCTTTCTTTTTCATACGTCTGCTATCCTTTCCCGCAGAGCTTGTGCCCCCTGCGTGTTCAATATCAGAAATGATGAACGGAAAAAGCTGCAAACCCGTTTGCCGTATATCACGGGGAGTTTAGTCTAACGGTACTGTATAGGCTTCGGTTACGACTTCATAGCCTTCGGCTGCGAGAGCATCGTAAATTTCGCTGTACTCATCGCCGAAATTCGTATTGACCTTTGCCCATTCGGTAAGGTTTTTGTAGGTATCCTCAGCTGTTTTGCTGTCATAGTAACAGCTCAGTGCCGAAACTATCTTATCCTTGCCGTAGAATTCTATAAACTTCGAGAGGTATTCCGAATAGCCGTAGAAGGAGTTTCCGTTGTCGTCTCTTTCAAAGGGAGTTTCAAAGAAATCCTGCTCTGCCATATAGCTTGCTCTGTCGGCGGTCATTCTGATGAATACTCGTTCAGCCACGTCGCTGTATTCCTCGGAGATAACGGCGCTGTTTCCGCTCACGCTTATAGTATAACAGCTTTTGTCGGATTTATACTCCTTATAGCTGTGGGTGATAAGCGTTAAAAGATCGTCGTAGTATTCATATGCCGCTGAGAAGGTGTAGGGATTTATTGAGGTGTCCTTGTATCTGAAATAGCCGCCGTTAAGGTAATAATAGGTGGCGGTGGGCAGATCTTCACCTGTCATATATCCGATAAGAGGCTGGCTGCTCATTGCTATTCCTATACCGTCTATGGGCGAGGTGATGAACTTTTTCACAAGCTCTTCTGTAGTCTCGGGAAGTGTGTCAAAGCCGCAGGAGGAAAGATATGCTATTGTTTCGGTGTAGCTTTCCTTTATCTTTATAAAATTCATATTGAAGATATTAAACTGCCATACTCTGCCCGAGGGAGAATAGTATTCATCGGGGGATTCGGAAAGAATATCGTTATAGAGACAGTCGCCGAGTCTGTAGAGGAAATCCTCGGGAAGCTCGCTGTAGCCCTTGCGGCAGGATTCGTGATAGTCCTTGCCGCCGCTGCTGTAGCTCCACTGGGGCATCAGCTCGGCATAAAGGTCGGTGAGCTTTTGCTTGTAGCCCATACTGTCGGAGTTTTCCTCATATTCCTTCAGAGAGGCGATAACACAATCGCTTACAGACCTTCTTACAAGCTCCGCTCTTGACTGTGTTACCTCTCGGGTCGTATCAAGGGTGCTGAGGGTATTTACTGCGGTGTTGCCCGGGTCATAGTAGCTGCGCATTACCGTTCTGCCCGACTTTAATTTGTATTTTATGCTGAATGTGTCGTCCATAAGGCATCTGTACAGATCAGAGCTTTCGTCATTGTTATTATGATAATCGATTATCTGCTTATGGGTCTCGGTGAGGGTGGTAAGTGCCGATATATCGGTCAGCTCGGTTATTGGTGTTTCATACCTTGCGCCTTTTTCGAACATTCCCGCATAGGTTATCTGCGCACTTGAAATGCTTTCGGGGTCGGGAACATAGTCTCCTGCTCCGAATGCCTTTGTGTCGTGGATAAGAAGGAAAGAGCCGATGGAAAGCACTATGGTCGCCCCATATATCACAAGTCCCGAGACTATTTTTCCGAAGCCTCTGTTTCGTATAACGTGCATTACAAGGTAAGCGATAAAGGTTATGACGATTACGGGGACGAAATTCTGTGTGCCGTCAACTACCATAAGATAGCAGAGGGAAAATATTCCGAGGGTCATTATGATATGGTGGAAAATGCCGAATACTACGGGCTTGCCTGTGTCCTCAGCTCTGCGCTTTCTGTAGATGAGGAAGGATATCCCGATAACTGCAAGTGTGCAGAGGGTGAAGAGCAGGAACCATATTCCGAAGCTCAGGGAGTCAATGAGCGAGGGGGAATACATTGAATAATGATAGGGGGTGTTAAGCTGAGCATTTAAGTTTTCAAGGGTCAGGATAACCCCGTATGCTCCTCCGAAGGGTCCGCAGTAGGGGATGGTCTTCTGAATGTATACATCTTCCAAAAATCCCGTAACATTGCTGCTTACCGAATAAATCCCAAGGTATACCGAAACGGGAACAAGGATATTAAGCAGGATATCATACGCCGCCGACTCGAAAATATTACCGCAGCAGCCTGCCACAAGGACGGTAACTGCATAGAACATTATCATGAGCATAAGTCCGCCTAACATTCCTCTCCAGAGGAAGGGAGCTGCCTGCTCGAAAAAGTTGCATACCAAGGAATAGGTTTTTGTCTGCAGTGAGGAGTCGGGAAGGGTATAGGTAAAGGTCTTTCCGTCGCAGAGAAGGTGTCCTGCAAGCATTAAGATCCAGCTTATTATTTCTGCGGCGATGTAGGGTATGATATAGATGAAAAGTCCCGACAGAAAATCCGAGATGAAACGCTGTGAGGTGGTCATAGGCAGAGACAGTCTCATATCCACCGCAGATTTATTATATAGATACTTGAAAACGGTGAGGGCGCACAGCATTCCCGAGGCTGCCGCAAGTCCCGTTCCTATTACTGCTGCGGCAATAAAGCCTTCGTCAAAGCCGCCGTGTCTGCCTGTGGTCAGAATTTTCGCAAGTGCTGTGATAATAAGCAGGGGGACTGCCGCAAAATGCAGAACGAATATCACTATCATCAGCCTCATATTATCTTTGACATTAAATTTGAAATTATGCCACATTGCATTTTTTGCAAAGCTTTTTCCTTTTTTAGTCGAGCTGACCTGCGTCATAACCCATTCCCTCCATTTCGTAGATAAATATTTCTTCAAGTGAAAGCGGTATAAGGTCTAAAACTATGGGGCCTTTCTCCGAAAGCTTTTCCCTTATTTCCTCCTCCGAGCCTTTCATTATCAGATAATGTATGCTCTGACTGCGGCTGTAGTGGAGAATGCCGTATTTCTCGAAATCCTCCTTTGTGTATTCTTCCTTGAATGCCGCCTGCACCTTGTGAATGCTGCCCTTAACGCTGTCAATGTCACGGTTGAAAAGCATTTTTCCCTGGTGTAAAAGCGCCACGCTGTCGCATACCTCGTTTATCTCCTTTAAATTGTGAGAGGAGATAACTGTGGTGAGCTGACGGTCAAGCATTGCATCAACCAGCATTCGCTTCACGATTATCCTCATTGTGGGGTCAAGTCCGTCAAAGGCTTCGTCAAGGAGAAGATAATCCGTGCGGCAGGCAAGTCCTGTGATAACTATCGCCTGACGCTTCATTCCCTTTGAAAAGCGGTCTATCTTTTTATCCATGGGGAGATTTACGGTGTTTCGGAGTTCCTCAAAAAGCTCATCGGAAAAATTCGGGTAAAATCCCTTGTAATAATCCCTCAGTCCCTTTAAGGTAAAGCTGCCGAACTGTACGGTCTCGTCATTTATGAAAAACACCCTTTCCTTTATGGACGTGTTGTCGAAGACCTCTTCATCGTCTATTTTTACGCTGCCGCCGTCCTGTGAGTAAATTCCCGAGAGAAGTCTCAGAATTGTGGATTTGCCCGCTCCGTTGGAGCCTAACAGTCCGAAGGAGGTGCCCTTGGGTATCATAAGGTCTACGCCGTCAAGGGCGGTGAAGTCTCCGAATTTTTTGGTAACGCCTGTAAGCTTAATCAATTTTGTTTCCCCCTGTCTCGGTAATTTTTCGTATTATTTCAGTCATTTCTTCTGCCGTAAGTCCTGCTGCTGCGGCTTCCTTTGCTGCAAGTGTGAACTGTTCTGCGGCATTCTGCTTTATTACATCTCCGTTTTTATCGGAAATAAAGCTTCCTCGTCCCGGAAGAGAGTATATCATTCCGTCCCGTTCAAGGTTCTGAAATGCTTTTGAAACGGTGTTGGGATTTACTCCCAGTGCCTTGGCAAGCTCTCGCACCGAGGGAAGCTTATCACCGGGGCGCAGCTGCTTTTTTACCGTAAGCTCCACCACTCGCTTATAGAGCTGCTCGTAAATGGGAGTCCTGCTTTGAAGGTCTATGTCGAACATTTAGCTGCTCCTTTCTGCAATTTTTCAGGAAATCGCTCTTTCCATCTTATACCCCACTCCGAAAACCGCCTTTATGTATCGGGGATTGTGGGGGTCGGGCTCAATTTTGCCCCTGATACGGCGAATGTGGTCAACTACGGTGCGGTGAACGCCGTAGGGGGTCTCGTTCCATACGCTTTGATAGATGTCCTCTATTGAGCATACTCTTCCGCAGTTTTCCATAAGATACTCAACTATGCCGAACTGGGTGGAGGTCAGCTTTATTGATCTTCCTCCTGCATAAAATTCCCTTCGCTTTCTGTCAACGGCAAGGCTGCCGTTTACGATGGTGTCGGGGACACGTGCGGGAGCAGGGGCGGCATAGAGATATCTTCTGAGCATTGCCGCTGTTCTGGCTGTAAATTCGTTCCTGCCCAGACTGTCTGCCGACAGGCATATGTCTGCGCCCTTGTCAAGAGCCACTGTGCGGTATATCTCGTCACAGGAACGGGAAACTGTCATTATGGGGATATCAGAGCAGGCTCTTATCCGCGATATCTCTTCAAAACAGGGCGACATAACGCCGCCGTCGCAGATTATTGCCATTGAGATATCCTCAAAGCTGTCGGGGAGCGTTTTAACGCTTCGTGCAGACATATCTTCGCTTTTCAGATATGCTTCAAGCTTTGCGCCCACGCCGCTTTCTCCGGGGGCGTATATCCATACCTTCGGGCGGCTTGGATTGTTTTTATCCATTTCTGTTCCTCCTTTTGACGCTTTAACTGTATTAGCTGTATTAACTGTATTAGTTGCTGTAATACAGTTATATCACACTTTTCCGCTTTTGTCAAGTCTTTCTTTATTTGGTAATGGATTACAAATGGTTACAATTCGGTTAAAAACTGCTTTGGTTTGGCTTTAAATTGTAGTTCACAGTTTGTTTACCACGGAATTTTTCACGAATATTTCAATCCCTCTTGAAAAATTTTTCAAAAGGTGTATAATATAAATATGTATGC
This sequence comes from Oscillospiraceae bacterium, assembly GCA_017829005.1. Taxonomy (GTDB): domain Bacteria; phylum Bacillota; class Clostridia; order Oscillospirales; family Ruminococcaceae; genus Huintestinicola. Next base: position 17,021 of record JAGAJF010000053.1, read on the forward strand.
CGATTTTGTGATTTGGAGGGTTATTATGGCAGAAAAGAAATTCAGCGTTACTTTAAAGGAAATAATTGACGAATTCCATCTTGAAACTATCCATCTTCCTATGGACGCTTCAAAGCTCCTTGTTATCGAGACCGAGATAAACCGTCCCGGACTTCAGCTTTCGGGATTTTACGAATATTTCAATAAAGAACGTATACAAATAGTGGGCAAGGCAGAGTTTGCCTATCTTGCGACTATGGAGGAAGGCATGAGAAAGGAGCATCTGGAAATGCTCTTTGCTCAGCACGTTCCCTGTATCATCATCACACGTGAGCTGCCCTATTTCCCCGAAATGCTTGAGCTTGCCCAGCAGTATGAGATACCCCTTCTCCGCTGCAAGGACAGCACCTCAAGCTTTATGTCCGCGCTTATCGCTTACCTTAATCTCCACCTTGCACCGAGAATTACCCGTCACGGCGTTCTTATCGAGGTGTACGGCGAGGGTATGCTCATTCTGGGCGAGAGCGGCGTTGGTAAGAGCGAGACTGCCGTTGAGCTTATCAAGCGCGGTCACAGACTTGTTGCCGATGACGCTGTTGAGATAAGAAAGGTTTCAAATATCAGTCTCGTAGGCTCGTCCCCCGAGAATATCCGCCATTTCCTTGAACTGAGAGGCATAGGTATTGTCAATGCCCGCCGCCTGTTCGGTATGGGTGCCGTTA
>JAGAJF010000054.1 GCA_017829005.1 Oscillospiraceae bacterium
AGTGTGGCAGAGGCTCTTGATAAAAAATATATCCGCATTTGTCTCGGCGGTGTAAGGGATGAGGCGGAAATCAGGGGACACAGAAAAACCTATGTGGGTGCAATGCCCGGAAGAATTATTGACGGGCTTATCAAGGCGGGAAGCAGCAATCCTCTCATTCTCCTTGACGAGATAGACAAGATATCGGGAGATTACAAGGGCGACCCCTCTTCCGCACTTCTTGAAGTTCTTGACAGTGAGCAGAACAACACATTCAGAGACCATTACATCGAGGTGCCCTTTGACCTGAGCAAGGTGATGTTCATTACCACGGCTAACGATCTTGGCACCATTGACCCGCCCCTCAAGGACAGAATGGAGATAATCGAGCTTACGAGCTACACCCGTGAGGAAAAGTTCCACATTGCAAAGGAGCATCTTATTGCAAAGCAGCTTAAAAAGCACGGCTTGAAGGCTTCTCAGCTTAAAATTGCCGACAAGGCTGTATATATGCTCATCGACTTCTACACCCGTGAGGCAGGGGTGAGAGAGCTTGAAAGACAGATAGCTTCCCTGTGCCGAAAGGCTGCAAAGGAGCTTTGTGACGGGGAAAAGACAAAGGTATCCGTTACCGCTTCAAATCTTGAGGATTATCTGGGTCACAGAAAGTACATCGAGGACGTTGTCTCCCATACAGACGAGGTGGGAATTGTGAACGGTCTTGCCTGGACATCGGTTGGCGGCGTTATTATGCCCCTTGAGGTGCTTGTTATGGACGGCAAGGGAAATGTTGAGGCTACAGGCTCTCTGGGCGATGTTATGAAGGAAAGCTCAAAGATAGCTGTGAGCTATGTCCGTTCTGTAGCTGACAGATATGGTATCGACGGCAATTTCTACAAGGAAAAGGACATTCACATTCACGCTCCCGAGGGTGCAACTCCCAAGGACGGTCCTTCCGCAGGCGTTACTATGACAACGGCGCTTGTTTCCGCACTGTCTGGCATTCCCGTAAGGGGAGATGTGGCTATGACGGGTGAGATAACACTTCGTGGCAGGGTGCTTCCAATCGGCGGACTTCGGGAAAAGACAATGGCTGCTTACAAGGAAGGGCTTAAAGCTGTTATTATCCCCGCCGGCAACAAGGGCGACCTTGACGAGGTGGACAAGGCGGTAAAGGACAATATGGAATTTATCTTCGCTGAGAGGATAACCGATGTTCTTGACGCCGCACTTACGAAAAAGCCCGATATTTCCCGAAACGAGGAAGCTCGCTCCGCTGCTGTGCTGACTGCACGGGAAGAGGACAGGAGAGTCCCCGTTCATTCGAGAAAGCACAGCTGATATCCCTCTTTAAAGGAGTGTATTATGAACTTTAACAAAGCAGAATTTTTCAGGTCATACGGCGAGTATTCCCAGCTTCCGCCCTCGGACAGGGTGGAGATTGCCTTTGCGGGGCGTTCCAATGTGGGAAAATCTTCTCTTATAAACAAGGTTTTCAACAGAAAGAATTTAGCGAGAGTGTCCGCCGTACCCGGAAAAACAGCGACTATAAATTTTTACAGCTTGGAAAATATCTTCCTCGTTGACCTCCCCGGCTACGGCTATGCAAAGGTGGCAAAATCCGACAAGGTGCGCTGGTCGGGGCTTATCGAGGGGTATTTGCATGACGACAGACAGCTCAGCCTCATTTTTCAGCTCATTGATATGCGCCACCCGCCCACAAAGGACGATCTGCAGATGATAGATTTCCTTATTGAGAGCGAAATTCCCTTTGCGATAGTATTTACAAAGGCGGACAAGCTTTCAAAGCGTGAGCGTGAGGAGCGTATGGCAGGATTTGCCGCGGAGATACCATATTTCGAGGATATCGAAAAGGTGGAATTTTCCGCTCAGACGGGCGAGGGCGCTGAGAAGATAAGACAGATAATAGAGGAGCTTGCTGACGATAAAGATATTGACGCAGAAAAGTGAAAGGATATGAGAATATGTTAGTATCAAAAAATTTAGCTGTCAATGAGCAGGGTCATCTTACTGCAGGGGGAATTGATACCGTAGAGCTTGCAAAGCAGTACGGAACACCTCTTTACGTAATGGACGAGGGACTTATCAGAGAGCATTGCCGCAGCTTCAAGGAGTCTATGGACAGGTATTACGGCGGCGAGGGACTTGTGTGCTATGCAAGCAAGGCGTTCTGCTGCAATGCTATGTGCAGGATTATGCTTGAAGAGGGACTGGGTCTTGACGTGGTTTCCGAGGGTGAGCTTTATACCGCTTTGAGCGTTGGTTTTCCCCCGGAAAAGCTTTGCTTCCACGGCAACAACAAGACCGACAGCGAGCTTTCCTTTGCTCTTGAAAAGGGCGTGGGCAGGATAATTGTGGATAATATTTACGAGCTTGAGCGTCTTAACCGCCTGGCGGAGGAGACAGGCAGGAGCGCAAATATTATGTACAGGATAAAGCCCGGAATTGACGCTCACACCCATAATTTCATTATGACGGGTCAGATAGACAGCAAATTCGGCTTTGCACTTGAAACGGGCGAGGCTTATGAAGCTGTAAAGAAGGCAATAGAATGTAGTCACATAAATCTCGTTGGTCTCCACTGCCACATAGGAAGTCAGATATTTGACATTGACCCCTTTGTAAAAGCAGCAGAAGTTATGCTTACATTTATCGCAAAGATAAAGGACGAGCTTGGCTTCGAGGTCAAGGAGCTTAATCTTGGCGGCGGATTTGGTATCAAGTACACCGAGGAGGACGCTCCCGTGGCATATGACAAGTATATGGAAAAGGTCTCCGAAAAGGTAAAGGAAGTATGCGCAGAAAAGAACGTTAAGCTGCCCTTTATCCTTATAGAGCCGGGGCGCTCAATTGCAGCTCCTGCGGGAATTACCCTTTACACCGTTGGCGGAAGAAAGGAGATCCCCAATATCCGTACTTATGTATCGATCGACGGCGGTATGTGCGATAATCCCAGATATGCGCTGTATCAGTCGAAGTATGATGTTGAGGTGGCTAACAAGGCAAACCTTCCCAAGAGCGAGACTGTTACCGTTGCGGGAAAGTGCTGCGAAACGGGTGACCTTATCGGTGAGGGTATGCCCATTCAGCCCGTGGAGCCGGGAGATATCCTTGCAGTCCTTGCTACGGGTGCATACAATTACTCAATGTCTTCCAATTACAACCGTATCCCCAAGCCTGCTGTGGTTATGCTCAGAGACGGAAAGAGCAGGGTAGTCGTTAAGAGAGAAACTCTTGAAGATATCGTAAGAAACGATATTGACTGATAAACACGCTGACACCGTAATGTGCGAAATGTACATTACGGCGTTTTTTTCTTTGTGCAAGATGATGTTTTGGTGTAATTTTCATTAAAATTTGCCATATGGTATTGATTTTTTTGTGATTTGTGTTATAATTTTATATGATGAATATGATAATTTGTACGGCTCTCTTTCGGAGAGCTTTTTAAGGGGGTTACTTCTGTGAGTATTATTATGGATCTTTTTATGAAAAGCCAGACTACGAGCAAAACTGTTACCGACAAGGATTTCTGGGAAATTATCGACAGCATAGATCACGAATACGGCGGTGACAGCGAGGCTGTTGTATCATCTATAGTCCGTCATCTGAAGCACTGTGAGGACAGCTATATTTTCTCCTTTGACGACAAGCTCTGCGAGCTTATTTATTCTCTTGACGGAAAGAAATGGGCGCAGGATATCTTCGGTGACGAGGAGTTTTCCGAGGATAAATTCCTGAGTGCAAGATGTCTCGCCGTTGCTTCGGGAATGGAAACATATACCAAAGTCCTTGGTCACCGTGAGAATATAGATCTGGACAATATACATTTTGACAATGGAAAATGGTACGGCTCTACCGATGGGCTTGTTACCGCAGCGGCAGAGGCGTGGTCTGCCAAGCACCTTATGAGTGCTTCAAAATATCCTCATAAGCCGCCCTTTTCAATCAAGTCCCACAGCAATGAGGAAATGTGGAAATAATCAGATCGGCGTTTTCCGTAAGCTTTCGGAAAACGCTTTTTAATTCCCTATAGGCTGATGGGGACTATTATGACTTAATCAAAAATTAACGGGTATTTCAGTAATATTACAATACTGATACAGGAGAAATGTGGTATAATATATTTAACAAAATGTATGTCTTCGTTTATGACCTTAATGTGCTGACAGAAAATATTTTTCCGGCGAGGTTATAATGAATAATAAGCTTTTTGATCAATCTATTGACCTGAAAAAGAGAATGTTTGCAGTGCTTGCTGCAGCAGGTCTTGTTTCAAATACCCTTGGATTTACGGTAAATATTGCTGTTTACGGTATAAATGCCATTACAATTGCCTGCGGACTGTGCGCTATAATTATCGGTGCATTGGGCTTTTTCGGACTGAAAACGGGGAAGGTAAAACTGCCATTGGGAATAATTCTCGGTCTTGTCATTATTTTTGAGTTTCCTATGCTGTTCTTGGCTTACGGTCCATCGACCTTTCCCTATCTGTTGCTGGGGCTTTTTTCTATCATTGCTTTCTGCGATGAAAAAAGAAGAGGTGCGCTGTTTGCGGCAGCTATGGTCTATGACGGAGCTGTCATAGGTGTGAGATTTGTTTTGTGCCATGATGTTCCAAGGTATGACCCTTCGGAATATTTCGGTACGGGGCTGAGCGCATTCCTTATATCGGCAGCGGCAATGTTTTACTGCTTGAGCATTATCATAAGGCAGTACGAGGAGAAGAACAGGGAGCTTAAAAAGCTTGCCGACGAGCTTGGAGAGATAAACAAGCTGGACGCTCAGACGGGCATATATAACCGTTCCTATCTGACAGAATACTTAAACGGACTTGTCAGGGGCGAGAAGAAATTCTGCGCTGCGCTTATTGACCTGGATAATTTCAAAGTTGTTAACGAGAAATACGGTCTGCCCTTCGGAGATATGGTCATTACCGAATTTGCGGGGATAATAAACAATGCGGCAGGCACCTCGGGCATTGCGGCAAGATACGGCGGTCAGAAGTTTATGATCGTCTGCATAGGCGATGTTGTGAAAACCGAGGATATGCTTGACAATGTCCGCAAGGAATATGCCGCTTTTTCCGCAAGCGAAAAGCAGGAGGAGTTTACTTTCAGCGCAGGCATCGAGGAATATTCTCACGGTATGGAGATATCGCGTATATTCCGAAATGCTGAGTAGAAGCTTGCAAGGGCTAAGGTCAAAGGAAAGAACCGTGTGGTCTCAAAATAAAGGAAGTATTACATAAATTAAAAGGAGCTGCTGCACCAATCAAAACGATGCAGCAGCTCCTTTTTTTGATATTTTATAAATAATGAAAGTCTTATCAGATGATGACCCTGTTTCTTCCGGCTTCTTTTGCCTTGTAGAGCTTTTCGTCAGCGTCCTTGATGTTATCCTCAATTGACTTCATCGGGTCGAGCTGAGTCACGCCGAAGCTCATGGTCACCTTGATCTGAAGCTCCTCAAAGAGACATACCGACTTCATAATGATATTACGTATCCTCTCTGCAGCGTCGGCAGCCTCGTTTATTCCCGTGTCGGGAAGAATAACTATGAATTCCTCGCCGCCCCAGCGGTAAACGCCGTCACAGATACGGGAATTGCGGCTGATATTTTTTGCAACGTGTCTCAGAACAGCGTCGCCTGCATTATGACCGTATGTATCGTTTACCTTTTTAAAGAAGTCGATATCGCATATGAAAAGGGAAACGGATCTCACGGCATTGGGGTCGTTTAAGATCTTGCTGAAATTCTTGTTGTAATCATTATAGAAGCCCATTCTGTTTTTAAGCTCGGTAAGCTTATCGTGATGGGAGTCGTCAAGGAAGGTCTCAGACTCCAGCGTAATTCCGCAGATGAATGCTGCAAGAGAGAGCTTTCTGCAGTCCTCGTCAAGATCGAATTTACCGTCGCTGTCCAGCTTGTTTATAGCCTGATATGCGCCGATAAACTCGCCTCTGCAGTTGCAGATGGGCATTACGAGAATGGATTTTGTCACATATCCCGTTTTCTTATCCACATCGGAATTGAAATCGGGGTGATTGTAGGGGTCGTTTGTAACAATTGCTCTCTGCTCGGTAAGAGCCTTTCCCACAAGCCCCGTACCCTCGGGAATGGTTATCCTTCCCGTACCCACAGCGGCAGTGGTCCACAGCTCGTGAGAGCGCTTATCCCATTTCCAGAAGCTTGCCCTGTCGGCATTGACAAGGTTTCTGCCAAGATCGGTAAGGAGCCTGAAAATAGCGGCATGGTTGTCCGAGGAATCCTCGGCGGGACGTGACATTTCCTTATATAGATCCTGTGTTATGGTAAATATCTTATCAAGCAGAAGCTCAGACTGAGAGTTTGCAGGGGTGTTGTTCATATAATATTCATCCTTTCTGTATGCTTATGTTGATTTATAAGTTATTATACCATATATTTGACCGCTTGTAAATATATTTTTCCAATTTTTAAAGAAATTTTGCAAAAAATAGTGACAAATTCTTAGCGGTATGTTATAATAAATGAAAAGTATTATTGTTCGGAGGGTCATATGAAGAATAAAAAGCAATGGGCTTCGCTGGCGGAAGCGGCTGTGTTGTTTGTGCTTGTATTTTTTATGTCTTTTTTCGATGTGTTTTATTCTCTTGACTGTATGCTCAGAGATAAGATCTATCAGACGCCGAGAGGCATAAACAACAAGATAAAGATAATTGCCATTGATGATGAGTCTCTCAGGGAGCTGGGTCCCTTCGGCACCTGGTCAAGAAGCGTTTATGCCGATCTCATCGGAACCCTCGGTGACTATCCTTCGGTCATTGCTATGGATATAATGTTTTTCGGCAATATGGACGAGGAAGGGGACAGTGCCCTGAGACAAGCCTGTGCGGAAAATTCAAATGTGGTCGCGGGCTCGTATATCAATTATACCAGCAAGTACAGCTTTGACGAAAAGGGCAGACCCTACATAGACCACTTTGCCGTAAGCGATATCGAGCAGCCCATAATGGAGGACTGCTGCATTACGGGTTTTGTTAATTCTTCGCCTGATGAGGACGGCGTTGTCCGCTCAGTGTTTGTGACGGAAAATGCTCCCGAGCTTTATGGCGACAGGGTATTTAACAGCTTTGCTTCGGAAATTTACTCTCTATACTGCCAAAAAAACGGCATAGAGCCGAATACGCCCTCTGTTGACTCAAACGGACGTATGTGGATAAATTACGCTGGCCGCCCCGGGGATTACGAAAATATCCCCATCTGCAAGGTACTTGACGGAACCATTGACCCCAAGGTGTTCACAGACTGCATTGTTATCGTGGGCGCATATGCTACGGGACTTCGTGACCAGTTCTCCGTCCCCAACAGCTCCGACCAGATGTACGGAGCTGAGATACACGCAAATATCGTTCAGGGGCTTATCGACGGCAGATATCCCGTTCCGGGCAGCAGGGTAGTCACATCATTATGCGGAGCCGCTGCAGCCGCTTTGGCGTATCTCCTTACAAAAAGGATAAAATTCCGCTTCTCAGCGCCCCTTGTGCTTGTTATGCTTATTGGGTATGTGGCTGTGGGAGTTATCCTTAATAACAACGGAACAGCCATACCTCTGCTCTATGCGCCTATGTTTATGGCTCTGGGATATTTTGTAAATCTGGGCAGAAAATATGCGGAGGAAGCTATCGAAAAGAGAAAGATAACTGCCGCATTCAAGAAATACGTTGCTCCACAGGTAGTCGAGGAGATATCAAAGTCGGGCAATTATCATATCAAGCTTGGCGGCGAAAACCGTGACATTGCCGTGCTTTTCGTTGATATCCGAGGCTTTACGCCTATGTCCGAGAGCCTTGAGCCTGAGCAGGTTGTCGATATCCTCAACAGTTATCTCAATCTTACAACAAATTCCATATTCAGTAACGGCGGTACCCTTGATAAATTTATAGGCGACGCTACGATGGCAGTTTTCAATGCTCCCTTCGACCTTGACGATTATGTGTTCCGTGCTGTAAAGACTGCATATGATATAGTAAGCGGAGGAAACGCCATTGAAAGCAAGTTTCAAGAGAAATACGGCAAATCCGTAAGCTTCGGTGTGGGCGTTAACTGCGGCCCTGCGGTCGTGGGAAATATCGGCTGTGATTTCCGTATGGACTATACCGCTATTGGCGATACGGTAAATACCGCTGCCCGTCTGGAGTCCAATGCCAAGAGGGGACAGGTGCTTATCAGCGAATCGGTCTATGAGCAGGTCAAGGACAGGGTGACTGTGGAGCCTATCGGTGAGATACCCCTCAAAGGAAAGTCAAAGGGCGTTTTCGTATATTCTCTTACGGGGATAAACGGATATGAAAATGATAAAGCAAAGGAGCTTGTAAATGAGTAAGTTTCTGATAATCCCAAAGCTTAAAATTATTGATGAAAGTCTGGAGCTTGCAGAGGAATACGGCTTTGGCTTTGAGTTTAACGATTTCTTTTTGCCCGACGTGCTTGACAGCAAAGAATGTGTTAAGCAAATTGCCGAGGGATACAAGGCTCACAAGCTTCCCGAGACGCTGACCTGTCATGGAGATTTTTTCGATGTCCTTGTTTTCAGTGAGGATAAGCTTATCAGGGATATCTCCGAAATGAGAGTGAGACAGAGCATTGAAGCTGCGCTTGAGGTCGGTGCGGAGGCTGTTATATTCCACACAAATCACAATCCCTTCTTTACTGCCGAAAGCTATGTGAAAAACTGGCTTGACAGCAATACGAAATTCTGGAGTAAAATTCTCGCGGAATATCCGAACATCAATATTTACATAGAGAATATGTGCGACAGCTCTCCCCATATGCTTGCGGCGCTTTCCGAAAGGCTCAGCTCTTTTTCCAATTACGGAGTATGCTTTGATTATGCCCATGCCTCGGTTTTCGGCTCGGATATTGATGAATGGGTAACGTCTCTTGCTCCCTATGTAAAGCATATGCATATCAATGACAATGACCTGAAAAGCGATCTTCACCTTGCGGTTGGAGATGGAAATATCGACTGGAACAGATTCAAAGCGCATTACTTTGAATTTTTCACCAAGGCTTCCGTGCTTATTGAAACATCATCTCTTGAAAATCAGCGGCGAAGTGCCGAATTCTTATCAAAGCTGGGTATTATATAGCACTTTATCGCGATAATGCGGTATGATGGTATTGTATTTTTTGTGCAATAAATTTTGTGATATCAAAATATTTTTAGCAATTTCTACGAATTTATTCAAAAACTATTGCAAAAATATTATTCTTGTGGTATAATTTACCTAACAAATATAAAGGCAAAGCCGATGAAAATCGGTGACGCAAAGCACCAGCCTAAGCTTTTGAGAAATTATCGGAGTATGGCGGTCGGGCTGCATTTGTTGGGATACTCCCCAGAGTGCGGCCGGGCTGCATACTCCTTTTATTTTTATAATATTACCTAAATTTTCGGAGGCGATATTTTATGAGCGTTAAAGCGATTTTTGCCGCAATGACATTAAAGGTAAAAATAATCGTTATTTGTACCGCTGTGGCGGTGACCTCGGCAGCAGCGGTTGCTGTAGGTGTAGCCGTTACAAAGGAGGACACTTACAGAGTTCTTAAAGTGTTTGAAATGACGGGCACCGCTATGGTTGCCAGAGAAGGCTCGGGTGAGCTTGAAGCTTACGTGGGAATGAACCTTGAAAGCGGAGACACCCTTACCGTGGACAATGACAGCACTTTGCGCATTTCTATGGACAGTGATAAATACGTTCTTCTCGACAGCGGAACTATTCTTGAGCTTACAGCAGCAGGAACTTCCGCCGACAGCAGAACTTCCATCAATCTGAAAAAGGGTACTATATTAAATGAAATAACAAACCCTCTTTCCGCAAATTCCTCCTATGAGGTCTCAACGCCAAAGGCGACAATGGCAGTAAGAGGAACCAGCTTTACTGTTTCTGTTGAAAAGGACTCTGTTGGCGGATTTACCATCAGAGAAGACACCTTCAACGGCAAGGTCGAGGTAATTCTTCTTGACACAAAAGGCAATCCCAGAAATGATAAAGTGATCGTTCCTGCCGACAAGGGAGTTACCATACGCACAGAGCCTGACAAGGAAAGCGGAAATCCTGCCGAAATAGACGGAAACTCACGCTTTGTATATGAAGACGAAAACGGCGTTATATCCGAGCTTGGGGAGGGTGATGACCCCATACGTGATATCAGGTACAATATGATATCTGCAACCGTAAGGATGAACGCGCTCCGTTCCAATGACGAAAACCTTATGTTACTTGACGATAAGATAGTTGCCAAGCTGAGAGGTTCGTCCGATAATGCTTCGGAGACTACGGTACAAACCACAGCTCCCGTTTCCGAACCTGCGACAACACCTGCGGAGACTTCTGTTCCCGAGACATCTGTTGAGAGTGAGACATTCACACAGACTGCTGCAGCTTTGGGTGACAAATTAAACGAAAACACTCAAACTGAGGCTTCGTCCGTTCCGGAAAATGTGTCCGAAACGTCTATTGAGACCGAAGTTGTTACATCGGAAGTCACTTCCGATACACAAGTTTCCGAGACAACTGCCGAAGAGATTGTATCAGAGGAAAGCGAAAGCTCTGAAACATCTTCCGAAACAACTGCTGAGACAACTTCTGAAAGCTCTGAAACAACAGTGACCACATTGCCCGAAACAAACACTGTTTCCAACACAACACCGTATACAGGTCAGACAGGTTCCTCACCCTCAGGTCCTTCATCAGTCAGTGAGCCCGTATATAAGTTTTTTGAAGTTGAATTTATGTGTGAGGGAGAACTGATCGATAAGATCTCTGTCATAAACGGAGGTACGATCGGTGTTATTCCCGAACTCCCCGAAAAAACGGGATATACAGCAAAGTGGATGTACAACGGAAACGAATTTACATCCGAAACAAAGATCACATCGGATATGACCGTTACGGCTGAATATACCATCATAAAATATACCGTTACCCTCACCTCCGATGCCGATACTTCCTATTCAAAAACCATATCTGCCGACTACGGCACACTCCTTGCGGACGTTCTTCCCGATGTTCCCGAAGTGACGGGCTATACAGGCGTATGGAAGATAGGCGGAACCGTCCTTGTATCGGGCAGCTATAAGGTAACTGCCAATGTGGCTGTTAAGGCGGTATACACCATCAACACCTATACCGTGACCTTCACCGCCGACGCGGATACGCCTTACTCAAGCTCAACACCCGCAGACTATGGTACGCTCCTTGCGGACATTCTTCCCGACGTTCCCACAAAGACAGGACACGACGGAGTATGGACAGTAGGCGGCACACCGATAGCCGCTGACTACATCATCGAGGGCAATACAAGTGTTATTGCAAAATATACACCCCATAAATATACCGTAAAATTCCTTAATGCGGACGGCAGTCTGTATGACACAAGAGAGGCAGAATATAACACTACAGTTACCGACATTCCCGATATCCAAAAGGACGGCTATATCGTTAAGTGGATGTATAACGGTGCAGAGTTTACCTCTGAAATAGTTATAACCGACAACATTGAAGTCACAGCGGAGGAAACCGAAGCTGTTACGCTGACATTCCAATTTGCAGATGCAGCTACGCCCTCGGAAAGCTATACCATTCCCAAGGGAACATCCTTTGCAGATAACGATCTGACAATGCCCGAACCTGATGCTGATGACTATTATTCGGCAACAGGCTGGCAGACTGATACATACAAGGAGGTTGACGAAAGCACAGTATTCACCGAATCACTTACACTTATCCCGAATCAGACGGTAATCACATACCGTGTTGATTTCTATAATACTGATGGAACATTTATAGATTCTCGTTATCCTACTTACAGCGATTATATCTCAACATTTGGAAATATGGTATGTATGGCAGAGAGTATTGATGAACCCGACTACTGGCTTGTATACAGCATGGACGGTTCAAGCTCAAGGACAGTGGGTGAATATGAGGATGTGGCTTCACTCGTTGACGAATTCGACTTTGACGAAACCTCTACCATCAAGGTGGTTGCCGTTATTGAAGTATCTACCCTCACCTGGTATGACGAAAACGGCACATCACACACCGAAGATGTTCGCCAGAGCGGCAATCTCCTTGATACGCTTGATTCTCTTCGCCCCCTTACCACAGGTTATTACTGGGCAGGAAGTGACAAGGTCACACCCATTGATTCTTCGCTGACTTGCTCAGAGGATATGACTGTTTATGCAGCCATTACGGTCACATTTGAATTTAGTTCTCTTCCTTCCGAAACGGTTAATCTCCCGCTGGGCGGCTGTCTCAATGATGTTGGAGAATCACTTCCTAATAATGGTGCTTCACAATATCACACCCTCATTTGGAGTTATAACGGCACGGAAGTGAATGAGTACACTACATTTGACGAACCGGTTACACTTACGTCAAGTGAAATACCGATACAGTACACCATAATCTTCAACTTTGAAGGCAATACATCCGATCCGACAATAACCACAAGCGGTATTTATACTGATACGGTCATGTATCTTTATACTGAAAGTGGTGGGTATGCTTATGCTGAAGATAAAGTAGAGATAACTTTCAAATGCATTAGTTCAGATCAATCAATTATAATTGATTCGAACACGAAAGTCAAGGAGCTTGCAGATGAGCTTGCCGAAGGAGAAACCGAGATCGTTATCACGGTACGTGTTTCCTAATATTTTCACGGTGTGAAGATCATAAAAGGACAGAAGAACCGCCCCCTCCCCGAAAAAATCGGAGAGGGGGCATTTTTTTTGAGTAAAAAAGCCTTCGCCGCACCAAAGCACAGCGAAGGCAATTTTGTTAAAGCTTATTTATGACAGAGAAAATATATCCTCTCCGCCGAGGAGAAATTTTCCGTTTCCACACGTGTAGGCTCTATGGATATCCCCCTCATATCAAGCTCACTCAGCAGATTTATAAATGCATAGGAGTCCAGCAGACCGCTTTCCATCAGCTCGGTGTCCGGGGCAATGTTCTCCTCGCCGCATATCTCACGCAGGAGCGCAAGAAGCTCATTCATTGAAATACGTTCCATATCCGTCATATCTCATTAAGTATATTTTCCAGAAATTCAAACATCTCGGAAATACCTCCGAAGAGCATATCGGCAAGAACATTTATGACAATAATAATTATTATCAGGTTAAGGCAGCCCTTGCCCTTTTTCTTTGCTTCGGGCGAAGTGTTGGTTGTGCTTACGGTGTAGCTGCTGTTCCGGCGGGGATAAGCGGTATTCTCGGAGAAGGTCTGCTTTTCGTGGGTGTGTCCCTTTATCTGAGAGCAGTCCACCGAGTATTCTGTGTTGTCCTCATAAACTGCGCTGCCGCAGTACGAGCAGAAATCATCGTCCTTGCTGAGACGGTGACAGTTAGGGCAAAGCTTCATTATGTATTCCCCCTATGTAGCATTGCTGTGAGAAATGCCCCACAGCATAAATTTTATTCTCCCGTGTACTCTACTATTCTTACAGACTCCATCTGAACCTGAGTAAGAGGCTTGTCGTTTTCATCTGTTTCAACCTGTCCCATAGCTCTTACCACGTCCATACCCTCGAAAACCTGACCGAAAACAGTGTAGCTTCCGTCAAGGAAAGGAGTGCCGCCCTTTTCCTTATACATTTCCTGAACATTCTTGGGGTGAGTAAAGCCTGCTTCCTCAAAGGTCTGATATTTATAGATTGAACCGTCCTCAAGATATGTTCCGCCAAGCTCAAATTCGCCGGGGTCGGTGTTTACAATATAGAACTGACTGCCGTTTGTGGCGGTGGAACCTGAGTTTGCATATGCAACAGCTCCGCTGAAATGATAAAGTCCCTCAGGTATTCCGCCGTCAAACTTATCTCCCCAGATGGACTTTCCGCCTGTACCCGTTCCCGTAGGGTCGCCGCCCTGATTCATAAAGTGGGGAATGATACGGTGGAAGATAAGCTCGTCGTAATAATTCATCTCCGCAAGACCCACGAAGTTCTCAACGCCCTTCTGAGCCTGCTCGGGAAACAGCTTTATCTTTATCTCGCCGAAGTCCTTGACGGTGATGACGGCTATTTTCTCACCGACTTCGGGCATATCAAAGTTGTAAAGAGGACCTTCTGCGGCATTTGCGGCAGTTGTTTCTGCGGCATTTGTCTGCTCGCTGTCGGTACCGCTCTCGGAAGAAGTGGTTTCGGTAGTACCTCCGCAGGCACAAAGCATAAGGGCAGATACCGCAAGAGCGGCAAGCTTCTTTAAATTTCTTATTTTCATTTTTATTTTCCTTTCAAATAATTATAATATATGTGTTCCCGAGTCATTGCCAACAACAGTAACCTTGAGCATATTGGTGTTGCCCGAAACGCCAAGGGGAATTCCTGCTGTTATAACGGTAACATCACCCTTTTCAAGCAGACCGTGACTTACAGCCGCATCAATAGCTCCGTCAAGAAGCTCGTCGGTGCTGGATTTTTCGTCCATCATCAGGGGAGTGACGCCCCAGGACAAATTCATCTGGCGGCAGACTATCTCGCTGGGAGTACAGCCGATTATAGGGCAGGCAGGACGGAATTTCGAAAGCATTTTAGCCGTTCCGCCCGTTTTGGTAACGGTAACGATAGCCTTTGCACCAAGGTCGTGTGCAGTGGTGCAGGCAGCGTGGGAAATGGCGTTGGTGATATCCTTGCCCTTGTCCTCCGCACGTACCCTGAGACGGTTAACGTAGTTGATGTCATTCTCGGTGGTCTCGGCAATGAGCGCCATTGTGCGTACTGCTTCAACAGGGTGCTTGCCTGCTGCCGTCTCGCCGCTGAGCATAATTGCCGAGGTGCCGTCGTAAATTGCGTTCGCCACGTCGGTTATCTCCGCACGGGTGGGACGGATATGGGTTATCATCGACTCAAGCATCTGAGTGGCTGTAATGACCTGCTTGCCAGCATTATAGCCCTTTCTGATAAGATCCTTCTGGATTGCGGGTATCTGTTCAAAGGGTATTTCAACGCCCATATCGCCTCTTGCCACCATAATGCCGTCAGCGACCTCGAGAATTTCGTCTATGTTCTTAACTCCGTCCATATTCTCGATCTTTGCGATTATCCTCGGAGTGCTCCAGCCAAGGCTTTTGATGAACTTTTTCAGATACGCCACATCGGCGGCAGTTCTTACAAATGAAGCGGCAATGAAGTCAAAGCCTATCTTTGCGCCGAATTCAAGGTCGCTCATATCCCTTTCGGAAAGGTAGGGCATAGAAAGCTCCACTCCGGGGACATTTATTCCCTTGTTGTCGGATATCTCTCCGCCGTGAACAACAACGGTGTGAATCTCGTTTCCGCTGACGCTTTCGACTTTAAGCTCCACAGCGCCGTCATTTATCAGAATTGCCGTACCCTGCTTCACATCATGGGGCAGACCCTTGAAGCTGATAGAGGCAATTTCCTTGTCGCACACCCTTTCCTCGGTGGTGAGAATGAATTTGTCCCCGTCGCAGAGGGTAACGGGCGATTTGTCCGCAAATTTTCCCAGACGAATCTCGGGGCCTTTTGTATCGAGAAGGGCGGCTACAGGCAGTGAAAGCTCCTCTCTTATGCGGCAGAGCTGTTCGTAACGCCTTTCGTGAGTGGCATAATCACCGTGGGAGAAGTTGAACCTGGCAACGTTCATTCCCGAGAGCATCATATCTCTCAGAATGTCGTCATTGTCGGTGGCGGGACCCATAGTGCACACTATCTTTGTTTTTCTCATAATA